>NZ_CP063202.1:3300000-3377939 GCF_019904235.1 Erythrobacter sp. SCSIO 43205
TCAATCAATACGGAGAGGACATCGCCAGCCTTGGACGGATTGACCCAATCATCGCCTTATGGGGGCCTTTCGTCATTTTTGCCGCGATCATTTTGTTCATGTTCCACCGCACTGCCTATGTCCCCGGCGGGCAGCCTCTGGGCGCTCTGGAGCGGGTTTTCGGCAAGCTTGGCAAACAGATCGGTAAGCTTTTCGGACGACGCAAGCCCAAATCACTAATGGCAGATCATCACGCCGATACAGTCGATACAGCCACAGCCCCGGCGGAATAAAGAACAAACACGCTCATGCAATTGGACTTCTTCCCCTCGCGCACTCTGACGCTTTACCTTGGCAAGATGTTTGTTGTGCGCATTGCCGCGGTGCTGGTGATGCTGGTGGTGGTTTTGATGGCCCTCGACCTGCTTGGCAATACGGGCAAGATTTTGGCGCCAGAGGGCAATGGCCAGGCGGAAATCTGGAAATATGTGAGCCTGCGTGTTCCACAGCTAGTGGCGCGCTTCCTCCCCTATTCAGTGCTGCTGGCGACCCTCATTACTCTGGTCACATTAAACCAGAACAGTGAGGTCGTTGCGATGAAAGCGGCCGGGCTTTCGGCGCATCAGGTGCTCTCGCCCTTGCTCCTGACAGCGGCCCTCGTCGCAGTGATCAGCTTTGGCTTTAACGAGCGCGTGGTGACGCGCGCCAACGCAACGTTAAAGGCGTGGGATGCGGCTGAATACGGGCCCATCCCCGAAGTCTCAGGCGTACGTTCGAATGTGTATGTGACCGATGGCGAGCACATTTTGACTGCGCAAACTCTGACGGGCTCAGGCGAGGCAATCGAGCTTGGTAATGTCACATGGTACACGCGCGCGCCCGGCGGCATCATCACAGAGCAAGTGAGAGCGACAAGCGCGACATTCGCAGGGCCGGGCTGGGAGCTCTACGAGGCGGTCCGTTTTGATGTTGGGCGCGCACAAGCCGAAGAGCTCGACAGGCTGATAGTTGGCGAAAGTCTGACCCCTGACCAGATTGACCTTCAATCTGTCGACCCCGATGCTCAAAGCTTTTGGGAGTTGGGTGAGACAATCGACGCATTTGAGGCGGCAGGCCGGCGCACTTCCGAAATGCGGGCCAAATGGTGGCACCGGATTTCCGGGCCATTGTCTGCGCTTTTGATGCCGCTTTTGGGCTCTATCGCCGCGTTCGGCCTTGCGCGCTCTGGACAATTATTCGTGCGCGCGGTGATCGGCATGGCCTTGGGTTTTGCTTATTTCGTTGTTGACAACGCCGCCCTCGCAATGGGCAGCTTTGGAGGCTATCCGCCTTTTCTTGCCGCTTGGGCACCGTTTCTTCTCTTCTTCCTTTTGGGTGAAACGGTTCTAATCCGAACCGAAGAATGACCTCTTCTGAAAGCGCACGAGATTGGACACTGCGTTTGGCGCGGCCAGCAGATGCAGCGCTCATGCCCTCTATCGAACGCGCAGCGTCAGCATTGTTCGCCGACGATCCCGATCTGGCGGGGCTCGACTTTGACGACCCTTGGGAAGAGCCCCAACTCGTCTCGCTTATCCGCAAGGGGCACTGCCTTGTCTCCCATGTCGGTGAGCGTATGGCCGGGTTTCTCGTCAGCCAACCTTTTCGCCGCGAACTGCATATCTGGGAAATGGACGTTCACCCCGATTTCCAGCAGCGCGGAATTGGCGCAGGTCTGGTGCGCGCAGCGCAGGTTGATGCACGCAATTCCGGGTTCAAAGCGCTTACCCTTACCACCTTTCGCGATTTGCCATGGAACGGGCCTTTCTATGAAAGATTAGGCTTTGAAGAAGTCACCGCGCTTGATGCGCACCCGCGATTAGCAGGCGAACTTGCCAATGAAGCGGACGACGGACTTCCCATTGCGAGACGCTGTGCAATGATCCATTTCCTCGAATAGCTTGAGTGAGTTATAATGAGGCCTACTCAGGAGATTACCGCCATGAAACGCCGCTTCAGTGCCTCTCTCGCCAGCGCCTCACTCGTCAGCCTCTCGCTCGCCGTTGCAGGATGTAGCGATGATACCCAAGAGGCTCCCGATATAACCGAGGCTATCCCACTCGACGCAGCAAGCTCTGATCCAGAAGCGAGCGAGCAAGAGGGCGCGCAAAGCGATACGGACTTTGGCGCAACAGATGAAAGCTTTGCTGAAGGTCAAGCAGCCAATGGTTCAGATACACCTGACCTTCCCGGAGCAGGTTCGGCAGGCACAAACTCTGGTGAGCGCGCACTGCCTGACACCATGGAACGCGGTGCCAATCCTGCTGGAATGACTCAGCCTCCTGCGGGCTCAAAGGTTCAACCTGCCGACGGATAACCTGCCAAGGGCCTTAGCGTGGCAACATAGTGCTGCGCGCGATCCGGCCCACCAAATTAAACATTCCGGGATGGTTTGCCCCCTCATAGGTTGAACCATCGCCAAGCTCTCGCGCAAGACGGCGGTGCGCTTCGGGCAGGTCGTGATAGGGCATAGAGGGCATCAGATGGTGGAGCGCGTGATAACGCAGTCCCACTGGTGCCCAGATCTCCGCAGCGATACCCGGCGGCGGTACGTTCACGCTGTCCAAAAATTGCGCGGTCACGGTCATTGGTTCGCCCTCATTCTCCCACAGGTGCGCCACCAGAGTGCGCAGCTGGTTGAGAAGAGTGGTGAACGACATAATGGCAAGCGCGACAAGCAACGGTTTCCAGCCAATCACAAGCGGGCTGAGCATCAGAGCGATAGCCCAAACACTCGCCCCGAATTGCTGCCAGCGAACCTGCTTTGCAAACTCGCCCTTAGCCGGTTTGCGGCGAAAATCAGGGTTGATCGAAAGCGATGAAGCGCGCTCCCACACAAAACGGCGCAACGGGGGCACAAAAAGACCTAAAGGCACCAGAACGGCGGAACGGATGAGCACAGCGACCGGCGCAAGCAATGCAACGATCACAAAGACCGGCAAGCTCCACGGCTTCATCAGAGCAAGTGGAAGATATTCCGGATCCTCAATCGTGCCGTACTGAGTGCGCTTGTGATGGATGACGTGCACGCCTTCATACATGAAGCTGGGCGCCATCATCGGAATACCGACGAGCAGGTTCCAAACCAAACGAAAGCCGGGCAGCGCGTCTTTGTGGATGTGCGTGAGCTCGTGAATGAACATGAGCGATCGATACAACGCCAGCGATGCCACAAGCCCTGCGATGATCGCCACAGCAAGGTTGGTCGTCAAAATTGCCGTTGCAATTCCGGCATAACCAATCGCTGTCGAAATCAGCATATCAGGCCAAAAGATGCTGGCCTTTGCTTCGCCCAAATCTTTCGTCAGCTCGCGCGCTGCGCGCAGCATATCCTTGTCGTCCCGCGTCTGGAAATCAGCGCGGGTCGCACGTGGCCTTGGCGTCTCAGGCGCGCCGCTGGTTGAGATGGATTGGTGCATAGTCATGAAAAATCGTTCCTGCAGCCTGGCTCTATACCCTATTGCAGCGCACAATCGCAAACTGTCTGTTTTGATCTCAGTGATCGATTACCTTGCGTCATGGCTTTGCGCGCTTCATGGCAGATTGCGGATGGTAAACATTGACGCATATCAAGAGGGTTTCGGGGTAAAATGACTTCACCGATCACAATTGAACGGGTGACGGATAAAAAAGGGCGTGCTCGCTTTGTTGATCTGGGCCGCGCATTTGCAACGCAGGTTCCTCATTCGGTTCCCCAATTGCGCTCTGAACAATTAGAGCTGGTGGACCCGGACAAAAACCCGCTGTTCGGACACACACGGGCACAGCTTTTCATTGCTATACGTGGTGGCAAAGCTGTGGGACGCATATCGGCTCAAATCGATGAACTCGCGCTGAAGATGCCGGAAAGCCAGGGTTTTGGTCCTGGCACAGGGATGTTCGGATATTTCGATGCAGAAGACGAACACGTCGCCAAAGCGCTGTTGGAAGCAGCCGAAGACTGGCTCAAAGAGCAAGGGATGACGCGCGTCCTCGGCCCGATTTCGATGGCCATGTGGGAAGAGCCCGGGCTTCTCGTCAAAGGCCACGACCATCCCCCCATGGTGATGATGGGGCACCATCCGGCACACTATCAGGCGATGATCGAAGGTGCGGGCTATACGCGGGCAAAAACCCTCTACACCTATGACCTTGACATAACGAAAGAATTCCCCCCGCTGGTCCAGCGCATCGTCCAATCGGGCGAGCGCAACAAACGCATCACCATACGGCAGGTGAGCCACAAAAACTGGGACGAAGATGCAGCCATCGTCCTCTCGATCCTGAATGATGCGTGGTCGGACAATTGGGGATTCGTGCCCTTCACCCCCGAAGAGGTAAAATACGGCGGCAAAAAGCTGAAACCGATCATCAAGGAAGAGCTGAATATGATCGCAGAGGTCGATGGGCGTCCCGTCGCTTTCATGCTCGTTTTCCCTGACGTGAACCATGTCCTTGCCAAGATTAAAGGCAAATTGTTCCCATTTGGCTGGTTCCACCTATTGCGCTGGCTGCGAAAACCGAAAGAAGGGGGAATGCGCGTCCCTCTTATGGGAGTGCTCAAAGAGTATCAGAACTCGCGGCTTGCAAGCCAGCTTGCCTTCATGATGATCAGCTATATCCGCCTAAACGCGACTGAAAAATATGGTTCGCAGCGTGGCGAGATCGGTTGGATTTTGGAAGACAATCAGGGGATGGTTGCCATAGCCGATACCATCAACAGCCAGATCAACCGCGAATATGCCATCTATGAAAAGAGCCTTGCATAGTGGCGGCAAAAACCAAAAAGGCCCCCGCTCCTTAGGAGCGGAGGCCTTTCGGGATCTTATCGCCAGCCACATGGACGGGAGGGGGGATCAGGCTGGCGACATTCAATAAATGATTGCAAAGGCGCAGGGTTCCCAAGTTTTAAAAAAATTTCTAATCTGCCTTTGCGAAAGTGCAAATCCCGGTCCATACGAGAGGACCAAGGAGACGGCGAACAGGCAAGATTTCGTCGTTTTCCCTTAAGTTTAAAGCGTGCGCGTCGGAGATGATTTTGTCGCTCAGTCAAAAAATTGCAGGCGAGCTTCCTTTTTTGCGCCGCTATGCGCGGGCGCTCAGCGGTTCGCAGGTGCGAGGGGATGCCATTGTCAAGGAGACGCTTGAGAAAGCGCTTGGCGATGAGGCTCTCAAAAAATCATTAGAGGGCGGGCGCGAGGCGCTTTACCGGGTGTTTCATCTGGTTCTCGATGAGCGCGGAATGCAAGCGCAAGCATCCTCAAATACCGATGCAAAAGAGCAAAGCGCGCTTGCCAAGCTCAGCGCCATGACCGACCAGACGCGCCAGGCCCTGTTGCTGACCACCGTCGAAGGGTTCAACACCGCTCAAGCAGCGCAAATCATGGGCATTGGCGCTGACGCGGTGGATCAGCTTAATCGAGCCGCAATCGCGCAAATCGATGCAGAGCAAAGAACCAGCGTGCTCGTGATCGAAGACGAACCGATGATCCTGATGCAGCTGGAAGATCTCGTGCTCTCACTAGGCCACGAAATAAGCGGCACGGCGACCACCAAATCAGAAGCGATTCAATCGGTTAAAGAAAACCAGCCCGGGCTAATTCTTGCAGACATCCAGCTTGCCGATGGCTCATCGGGCCTTGATGCGGTCAAAGACATCATGGAAATCGCCGAGGTTCCCGTGGTGTTTATCACCGCCTACCCCGAACGACTTCTTACCGGCGACCGTGTGGAGCCTACCTATCTTGTGACCAAGCCATTCCGAGAGGATACGGTTAAAGCCTCGATAAGTCAGGCTTTATTCTTTGGTTAAAGCGGCGCGCCTTCTTTTTCACCGTTTCTGGCAATTGAGAGTTCTGCTCAAGACAAGGGAACATTTGCTAACTTTGCAAGTTTCACCATCATCAACCCATAGCGCACTGCGCAAGTGTGGGTGTTATGGCCTCGCGGTATGTTCCGCCAGGCATGGGAAAATGCAGGTCTGTTGATGAGCTCAGCCAAGAAACCGGATAAGGATAAACCTGATGTGGGCGCAAAAACGCCCATGGATCAGGGTGCCGAGTCTCCGGCTTGGGCCGATGGGCTCAAACAACTCTACAACTCGGTCGTGGATGAGCCACTGCCCGACAGTTTCAAGGACCTGCTCGACGCTTTCGATGAAAGCACCGGGCCCGGCGACAATAATGCCGGAACCGGAAAGTCGGATTAGTGGCAGGCGACACAAAACCCAACAAACCCACCGCAAAGGAACGCGCCGCATTCAAGCGCGAACTGACCGAGGTTATTCCGCATTTGCGCGCATTTGCCCGCGGGCTTTGTGGCCGCGCGGACATGGCCGATGATCTGGTTCAAGAGGCGCTTCTTAAAGCGTGGGCTGCACAAGACAGGTTTGAACCTGGCACCTCAATGCGCGCATGGACCTTCGTGATTTTGCGCAATGCCTATCTCACCGATATGCGCCGCAACCGGTTTCGCGGCACCTATGATGAAGGCGTGGCTGAGCGCATATTGACGCAGCCCGCAGAGCAGGAGGAGCCTTTGCATCTCTCCGATATGCATCGCGCGCTTCTGACGCTCCCGCCTGAGCGGCGCGAGGCGCTATTGCTCGTGGGTGCTGGCGGCTTTTCTTATGAAGAAGCAGCCGAGATTTGCGGCTGCGCGCTTGGAACGATCAAAAGCCGCGTGGGCCGTGCACGCGCCGCACTCAATGAAATGCTATCCAAAGACAATGTGCCGGGCCGTTCCATTGCGGATGGCACAGCGCATTCCGAAATCCTCGATGAGCTCGACAATGTGGTCGCCGAGAGCGGCTTTATGGGTAACGGAAAAGACACGCCCGAGCACTGAAATCGCGCGTCGGAAACTTGCGCGCTTGGCGATTACGGGCTGCTCTCATAGGCTGCGCTTCAGGAGCTGAAGCCGCTGATGAACCAACAGATTCCACCTGAGCCTTCGGATAAAGACGCTGCAAGCCAAGAGCAGCTGCGCTTACTGTCCGCGCTTGTGGTGTTGATCGGTATCGGGCTTTTTCTGGCACTGCCCTTTGTGCTCTCCATCGGTTCGGTAGTTTTTTTGCCTTTGGTGACAGCGGTGCTGCTATCCATTTTGCTCTCTCCGCTTGCAGACCATCTGGCGCGTCTTGGGTTTCCCAATGTGCTTGCTTCGCTGGCGTCTCTCCTCGTGTTTGTAGGAGCGGTGCTGCTTGCGTTGGCGCTCATCCTTCAACCTGCGCTTGATCTGTTCGCGCAGATCCCCGAAATCGCAGGTCAGGTGGGCCAGCGGTTTGAGGACCTTCGCGACGAATTTAGATGGCTTGCGATTGCCAATGCCGAATTGGCGAAAATCATGGGAGACACAGGCACTTCCGAGGTCGTGCTGGCGACGCCAAGCTTGCTTGAAGAAATCGCCTTTGCAACGCCATCGGTAGTGGTCGAAGTGCTTATCATGATGCTCATGGCGTTCTTCATGATCGAAGCGCGCGTGCGGATGCGCCGTCACCTTTTGTTCGACCGGGCAAGCTTCGGCTCCAGCGTGAAAGCTGCGCGCGCCATGCGAGAGGTGCAGGATAAGGTTGCGGCCTACATCATGACCGTTGGCATGATTAACGCAGGCGTCGGCGTGATCGTTGCAGGCGGAGCTTGGGCGTTGGGCGTGGATGCGCCGATCATGTGGGGCGGCCTTGCTATGCTTTTGAACTTCGTGCCTTACATCGGTCCGATGGCGATGTTCGCCCTGCTTGCGCTCTTTGGCATTGGTACTGGGGAAACGGTTTGGTTGGGCATGATCCCGGCGCTCGCATACCTTGGCTTGAATGCGATTGAGGGAAACCTTGTTACCCCTTCGATCCTCGGCGCGCGCTTTACGATGAGCCCGGTCATGATCCTCATCGCGCTATCGTATTTCACATGGATTTGGGGCGTGCCGGGCGCGCTTTTGTCAGTCCCGATTTTACTAACCCTCACCGCGCTCTTCGATCATATCGGCAGGCCCAACCTGATCGGCTTTGTTTTTGGCGAACCCCTTTTCAAGGGCGACGCGGCGGAGCGCGGGCGAGAAGAAGAACAGGCTCCTGTCGGATAAGGAAAAACCCTAATCCGCGTTCCGGTCAACTGCGCTAACGACCGCAACATTCATCGTCACATTGGCAAGCGTGCGCATGATGTCGGGCAGCATTTCCACCGCCACCAGCAGCGCCAAGGGCTCAACCGGAACACCCATGGCAAGCGCGATGGGTCCGATGGAGACGACGAAGCTGATCGAGCCGGGCAGGCTTACCGAACCCACTGAAATGATAAGCGCCACCAATATTCCGGCAACGGCCAGGGCAGGCGAAATCTCAACCCCGGCAAGCGCTGCGACATACATTGCGACCGCGAGATTCATCGCAGGCGAGGTTGCGCGGAATATGGCAACCGCAAGCGGCAGGACGAACTCGGCTGTGCTTGATCTCAGTCCCAAACGGCTTGCACTGTCGAGCTGCGCTGGCAGGCTCGCAAGCGAGCTTTGCGTGGAAATTGCAACGGCCTGTGCCGGGATAATCTGCCGGGCGAACCGCCAAGGGCTGATCCCACCAAGCAGCCATGCGACAAAATAGGCGAGCACAAGGATAAATCCGCCCATGGCCGAGACGACCAGAATATAATGCCCAAGCGCTGCGAACGCCCCGCCCCCACTGCGCATTCCAACCCCAAAGGCGAGCGCGAAGACGCCCAGTGGCGCAATCCAGAGCACCCAACCGATGATCAGCAGCATCGCATTGGCGAGCGCGTGGAAGAAACCCATCAGGCGTGCGTTCTGATCCTTGGGGAGCTGCGAAATCGCAATCGCCAGAAGCGCGAAGAAAATCGTGAGCGGAAGCATCGCGGTTTCCGCCGCAGCGGCAATCATATTGGGCGCGATAAGCGAGGCGAGAAAGTCGAGAATATCGGGAACCGCGAGTTCTTCATCAGGCACCTGCGCCAGGAACCCGCTTGCGCTTTCCGGGATCGGGAAGGCGGTCAGAAGCAAGGGCAGCATCACCGCTGTGAATATTCCGCCAAGGATAAGCACGCCGAAAACTAGCCCCAAAAACCGCCGGGCTGCTGCTCCTGCGCGCGCGGCCGCCATCATTTGCGCTAAGCCCAGCACCAGCAAGCTCGCAACCAGAGGGATGATCGTCATCTGAAGAGCGCGCAGCCACAAGGTTCCGACAAGGCCGATGAGTTCAAGGATGCGCTGAGGCAAATCAGCACCGCCAAGCGCCACGCCAAGGGCGAGCCCCAGGACCAATGCCGCGAAGGTTGCGATCACAGGTAAGCGGATCGTGACCAGCTCATATCCTGTATCCACCGCCTGCTTGTCGCTTTGATTGTTCAAGTCACCTGTCCCTGTAATTCGCGGCCATAGCGTCTGCATGAGCGATAACCGTGTCAGAACAAAGTGACAAATGGCGCGCCAGCCAATAACGCTGTGGCAAGACTATGCTGCTAGGGGCGGCGCAAAACAGGTTCAGGACGGGAAGCGATTTTCCATGACACGCAAGTTCTTTGGCACTGATGGCATCAGGGGCCGCACCAACGCAGGGGTAATGACAGCCGCCACCGCGATGCGCGTGGGGCAAGCGGCGGGCAATTACTTCGTGCGCGGCACACACCGGCACCGCGTCGTGATCGGCAAAGACACGCGCCTTTCTGGTTACATGATGGAAAGCGCTCTGGTCGCTGGCTTCACCAGTGTAGGCATGGACGTGATTATGACCGGTCCCCTGCCAACGCCCGCCATCGCGCTTCTCACCCGCGAAATGCGCGCTGATCTTGGCGTGATGATTTCGGCTAGCCACAACCCTTACGCCGATAACGGTATTAAGCTGTTCGGCCCTGATGGTTTCAAACTTTCCGATGAGGCTGAGGCTGAGATCGAGGCTTTGTTAGAAGCCGAACCCACACTGGCATCGGCTGAAAACATTGGCCGGGCACGCCGGATCGACGATGCGCGTGGGCGATATATCCATGCGGTCAAAAACTCGGTTGGTTCGGATGTGCGCTTTGACGATCTGAAAGTCGTGGTCGATTGCGCCAATGGGGCCGCCTATCAAGTCGCGCCCTCTGCCATTTGGGAGCTTGGCGCAGAGGTTATCACGATTGGCGTTTCGCCCAATGGCACCAATATCAATGACGGCGTTGGCTCCACTTCGATCGAAGCGCTTCAGGCCAAGGTTGTCGAGGAAGGCGCGCATATCGGGATCGCGCTTGATGGCGATGCGGACCGGCTGATCGTCGTCGATGAAAAGGGGCGCAAGGTCGATGGCGACCAGATCATGGCCCTGATCGCCAGCCGTATGCACGAAAAAGGCTCGCTCAAAGGCGGGGGCGTGGTCGCAACGGTCATGTCGAACCTGGGGTTGGAGCGCTATCTTGAGGGCTTGGGCCTCACGCTGGAGCGGACCAAAGTCGGCGACCGCTATGTTCTTGAACGGATGAAAGAAGGCGGCTTTAATGTGGGTGGTGAACAATCAGGCCACATGATCCTGACCGACCATGGAACGACTGGCGATGGCACCGTGGCTGCGATGCGTGTGCTCGCCTCGTTGGTACGATCGGGCAAACCTGCAAGCGAAATCCTCCACCAGTTCGACCCTGTGCCGCAGCTTCTCAAAAACGTGCGCTATGAAGGCGGCGCGCCGCTTGAAAATGATGTCGTAAAGGCGGTCATCGCCGACGCCGAAGCCGAGCTTGAAGGCAAAGGCCGCCTGGTCATTCGTGCATCAGGCACAGAGCCAGTGATCCGCGTGATGGCCGAAGGCGATGATGCCGCACAAGTCGAGGCGGTGGTTGACCGGGTGTGCGACGCCGTTCGCAGTGCCGCGTAAGGCTCGCAACCGATGAAAAAACCACCGCGCATTTTGTCCATCGCTGGTTCTGATTCCAGCGGTGGCGCTGGCATCCAAGCGGACATCAAAACCATCACCATGCTGGGTGGTTATGCCATGACCGCCATCACCACGGTGACCGCGCAAAACAGCGTCGGCGTGCAAGCAATTGCGCCCATGGCGGGCAGCGTTGTCGCCAGCCAGATTGCTTCGTGTCTCGAGGACATCGGTGTTGATGCAGTCAAAATCGGGATGCTTCACGATGCCGATGTGATCGCGCAAGTTGCAGGCGCACTTGATAATGTCGATGCGCCGATTGTGATCGACCCGGTGATGGTAGCAACCAGCGGCGCTGCGCTGATCGATCCAGATGCAGTGGCAGCTTTGCGTGACACCATGTTCCCATTGGCGGCGCTGATCACCCCCAACCTACCGGAACTTGCTCACCTTTTGGGCCGCAGCCTCAACACGAGCGATGACATGATCGAAGCAGCCAAGGAGCTTTCAGGCATCACGGGAACGGCTGTTCTGGCAAAAGGCGGTCACACGCAAGACGCGCGGGTGATCGACCTCCTATACGAGCCGCAAGGCCGCACGGTGCAATTCGATCACGAACGGATCGACACACCCCACACCCACGGCACCGGATGCACGCTATCCTCAGCCATCGCCACGCTTTTAGGACACGGCCAAAGCCTTGAACATTCGGTCAAATTGGGCCGGAATTTCGTGCTGAACGCGATCAAGGCAGCGCCCGGATTTGGCTCTGGCAATGGTCCCCTTGGGCACCAGGCAGTGCGTAGCCTCGATTAATCGAGCCCGTAAAACTCAGCGATATGGGCCCATGCCTCATCTGCTGTTTCGCACCATTTGAACAGATCGAGATCCTTTTTCGAGATCGTGCCTTCCTCGGCAATCGCCTCGAAATTGACGACACGCGTCCAGAATTCCTTGCCGAACAGCAAAATGGGCAGCGGCCTCATTTTGCCCGTCTGGATGAGCGTCAACAGCTCAAAGAATTCGTCAAAGGTGCCAAAACCGCCCGGGAACACCGCAACAGCTTTCGCTCGCAGCAAGAAGTGCATCTTGCGAAGCGCGAAATAGTGGAAATTGAGCGAGAGGTAAGGCGTTACATAAGAGTTTGGCGCTTGCTCATGGGGCAAGACAATATTGAGGCCAATGCTCTCGCTTCCCGCATCGCTTGCCCCACGATTGGCCGCCTCCATGATCGAAGGTCCGCCTCCTGAACAAACGACAAACTGGCGCTTGCCGTTTTCGATGATGGCTTTTTCAGAAACCAACCGTGCAAGCTGCCGCGCCTCTTCGTAATATTTGGCTTTCTTTGCCAGATTCTGAGCGACCTTCTGGTCCCACTCATCGCCGTCTTTGGCGGCATCAATCTTGGCTTGCGCCTCGTCTGCGGATGGGATCCGCGCTGACCCGTACATCACCATGGTCGAACCGACGCGCGCCTCATCCAGGAGCATTTCCGGCTTCAACAGCTCAAGTTGGAACCGAACGGGGCGAAGTTCGTCGCGCAGCAGGAAATCAGTGTCGCGAAAGGCGAGCTTATAGGCGGGATGTTCGGTTTGCGGTGTCTTTTCAGGAGACTCATCCGCAAATCGGCTTTCTTCTTCAGCGGGATAGAATTTACGCCCGCCAAGGTCATGTTCGTCGTTCATATTTGTCATGGGAAGGTGACCTAGGCGCGCAGTCTTTTGGCGGCAAGAGCGCAATTGGTTCTAATCCGCTTCCCGCAAGCATATCCTTGCCATGGGGATACGCGCCGTGAGGCAAATTCCGGCCTCGTTCCACTGGGTCGAAACATCAGCATAAAGCTGCCTTGTGATTATCCTGTTGATGACCTTGCCGCCGAAACCATCGCGTTCAGGGCGCGCTACAGTGGGGCCACCGCTTTCTTGCCATCGAAGCTCAAGCACAGGCTCTTCACCTGCTTGCGTATTCCATAAAATATCCACCCGGCCACCCACGCCTGATAATGCACCATGCTTGCTCGCATTGGCCGCAAGTTCGTGGAAAAACATGGCCAGTGATTGGGCTGCGCTTGGGGAAAGGGTGATGTCCGGGCCTTCAAGGTGAACGGCATCTTGTGCCGCGTGGGCATTGATTTCCTTTTCGATCAGCGCGCGAAGGGACGGCCCAGACCACTGCGTTTGCGCAAGCAGGCTGTGCGTGCGGGCCATCGATTCCAACCGCGCACGAAAGTCCTTGGCATAGGTTGTAAGATCGGTGTTAGACCGCGCAGAAATCTCAGCGATGGACAATATGATCGCAAGCAAATTGTTCACCCGGTGATCAAGCTCACGCATCATGAAATCGCTGCGCGTCCTGTTTGCTTCGGTTTCCGAAACATCGGCGAGGATGCACACCACAATGGGTTCATCTGCGCGCATGGCGCGCTCACCTCTCATCCTGAGCCACAAGACATCGCGACCGGGCGGCTTGAAACGCAATTCGAGATCAAGCGGAGTGCCCTCGTGGATTGCTGCGTCCATCGCATTTGTGAAACTTGTGCGATCCTGAGAGACGATGTGTTCGGCGAAGGTCTTTTCGCTCATGCGATGCTGGGCTTTTTCCAAACCAGTCACCGGCGCCGAGCGATCATCCCAAATGGCTTCGCCAGCTTGCGGATCGAAAATCCAGACACCGATTTGCGCAAGACTAGCGGCGAGTGATTGGACGATCTGCTGGTGGGCTGCGATGGTATTTTCACGCGGTTCGCATGGCTCATAGGTGACCATCACGCCGCCCACGCCCGACGTATAGGGCTTGACCGTGCGAGTGTAGGCGCGACCATCACGAACGACCTCGCGCGTGATCGCCCGCCCCTCGGCGAGGGCTTTTTGTGCCTCCTGGTCCAGATCGGTATCTTCGATCATCGAGCTCCGTATGCCGCAAGAAGAGGCAGGTAATCTGCAAAAAGACTTAAGATTGGCACCATAACACTCAGGGCCTCCCCAATCCGAAAACCCTCTCGCAACCAACGTTGCCCTTCTGTTTTGGTTCCGTGAGGGCCGGGGCGATCGAATGGAGTAGGGCTGGCAATTGATTTGTAAGCAGCACGTCTCGTCAAACCGAGGGCCGCTTCTCGGGCGCATTTTCATGGCCATAGGGACAATGCCTACACCCCGTCCCACAGCATCTCTCGCGCGCAAGCAAGCCTAGCCGCGTGAATACAGTGAAGCCAGTTTCCGGATCGATATAGGTAGCCTCCCCGCGCGCGCAGGCGGCTTCATGCAGGGGCCAGAAATCGGTTTCGCTCATAAATTCAGGACACGCTACCCGGATTTGCCGAAAGAATGCCGCGCGTTAAGGCTGCTCGTGCTTTCGATCAATACCAAGCTTGCTTGCTCTTGGCGCGCGCTTGGTTTATTTCTGGTGACAGGTTCCGATGCCAATCGTGCAATCGGTGAGATGAAAGAACGATAATTATGGCGGATACGCTTCCGCCGGACAGAAAAAAGAATGCTGGCAAACAACGGAGCGGTAAGTCCGGCAAGGTAGCCGATTTTCGCTACAAGCGCTCCAGCCAGCAAGGCAAGGCTACTGAAAACAGAGCCAATGCAAAACGCAGCTCGCAAAAGCGGGGCGGCGGTCCGAATGGGGATAAGCGACTGCGAAATGCCGCTCCTCGCAAGGGACAACGGCACACGCATGGGTTTGGCCTTCACGGTCCGCGTTCGGGTGAGGCTTACGCCGCGCTTGATCTGGGCACCAACAATTGCCGCCTGCTTATCGCTCGCCCGTCGGGCCGAGACTTTACCGTCATTGACGCGTTTAGCCGTGTGGTGAAGCTGGGCGAAGACCTTGCTGTCACCGGGCGCTTGTCTGATGCCGCAATGGAGCGCACGATGAGCGCGCTATCCATTTGCGCGGACAAACTGCGCCGCCGTAATGTGCGACTTGCCCGCTCGGTTGCGACTGAGGCGTGTCGCAGGGCCACGAATGGCGAGGCATTCATCGAACGGGTCAAGCGCGAGACGGGCATTGCGCTCGACATTATCAGCGCCGAGGAAGAGGCGCGGCTTGCCGTTTTGGGGTGTCATATCCTTTTGGAAGCAGGAGAGGGGCCTGCGGTCATCTTCGATATTGGCGGCGGCTCGACTGAACTTGTGCTGCTTGAGCCGGGCGAGAAAATTCCGCGCATTATTGATTGGCAAAGCGTGCCTTGGGGCGTTGTCTCCCTCACCGATACGATAGCAAAGGTAGGCGTGGGCGGAGCACAAGGGCGCGACGAACGCCTTGCGCGATATGCCAAGATGCGCGAAGTCGTCTCTGAAAGCTTTGCGCCCTTTGCCAGCCGAATTGCCGAGGCAGCGCGCCATAGTGATATTCGTCTGCTTGGGACAAGTGGCACGGTGACGACGCTGGCAAGCCTGCACCTTGAATTGCCGCATTATGACAGAAAAGCGGTGGATGGCCTGATCGTGCCGTCCGATTCGATGCGAGAGATAAGCGGGCGGCTCTCCGGAATGTCGCGCAGCGAACGCAGCGAGCTGCCGTGCATCGGGCAGGACCGGGCCGATCTTGTGGTGGCCGGATGCGCCATTCTGGAATCGATTCTCGATATCTGGCCCGCCAGTCGTCTCGGCGTTGCTGACAGAGGTATTCGCGAAGGCATCCTGCGCAGCCTGATGGCAGCCGAGCGGCAGGCTGAGCGTTCGCGCAAATCACTGGCTGAGGCGCGCGGCGGCAATTCTCACTCCAGCGCGGCGGGATAAGTTCATGGCACGCTCAGGACGCGATCCCGACAAGCGGGTCAGAACCGCGAAGAAACGCAGCGAAAGCTCGACGCGCTGGCTCCAGCGGCAATTGAATGACCCTTATGTGAAGCAGGCCAAGGCCGATGGCTATCGCAGCCGGGCGGCTTACAAACTTATCGAATTGGACGAGAAGTTTGGTCTTATCCGGGGCGCGTCGCGGGTCGTGGACCTTGGCATTGCGCCGGGCGGGTGGAGCCAGGTGGTGCGCAAGAAAGCACCCAAAGCGCACGTGGTGGGGATCGATCTTTTGCCGACAGAACCCATCGAAGGCGTCACCATTTTCGAAATGGACTTCATGGACGACGATGCGCCCGCGTGGCTCGAAGAAGCGCTAGGCGGCGCGCCTGATCTGGTCTTGTCCGACATGGCGGCGAACACTGTGGGCCACAAGCAAACCGATCACCTTCGCACTATGGGCCTTGTCGAAGCGGGGGCTTGGTTTGCGGTCGAAACGCTTGAAAAAGGCGGCGCTTTTGTCGCCAAGGTTCTGGCAGGCGGCACCGATGCAGACTTGCTGAAGCTGCTGAAAAGCCACTTTAAGAGCGTCAAACACGCAAAACCCCCTGCGAGCCGCAAGGGGTCTTCGGAATGGTATGTTGTCGCGCAAGGGTTCAAGGGGCGGGAGTAATCCCCGCCAGGGGTTCAAGGGGCGGGAGTAAAACCCCCGCACCCATGACAGCGCCTTAGCTTTCGGCGGTTTCCGCTGTTTCTTCTGCGGGTGCTTCAGTCGCTTCTGCACCAGCTTCCGCTTCAGCGGCACCTTCTTCAGCGGCACCTTCTTCAGCGGCAGGCTCTTCTTCCGGCACGAACTCAGGAACAGCAAGGTTCGAACCCATCGAGTTCAGGTAAAGCGCAACAGCAGCCCGGTCCTCAATGCTGGATATACCGGCAAAGCCCATGGAAGTGCCGTCGATGTAACCGCGCGGATTTGCCAACCATTGGTTCATCTCTTCCCAGCCCCAAGTGCCGCCTTTGCTGGTCAGCGCGCTTGAATAGCTGAAGCCAGCCTTGCTTCCGAGACTTGCGCCCATGACGCCGTAAAGATTTGGGCCGACACCATTTGCTCCGCCCTGCTCAATGCTGTGGCAAGCGGCGCATTTGGCGAAGACTTTTTCACCATCAGCCGGCGTTACAGACGCCAGTGCTTCGGCAAAGCTGATTTCTTTAGGGCCGGCGCCCTCTTCCTCAGCCCCTTCAATCACATAGCCGAGCGTTTCTGGACGCTCTGGCTTGTCGGCGTGGAAATACTTGCCCGAAAGGATCGAAAGACCCAAGCCGAGGCCTGCTGCAAAGAGCACCCAGCCCGCAGCGGTGTTAAACAGATCGCCCGATCCTTGGTCGTTATCTGACATAATTTTTCGCGTTGTCCTGTGTCATCCCGGCGCCCACATAATCGGGCCTTTGCCCATGCGCAAGGTCAAACGCATCAACAAATATTGCATCGCATACAAACGCTGGGGTCAACATAGTTTCACCACACGCCCCGGGGCTTGCCACTAGCCGTCCGCAGGGATAGCACCGCCCGCATTATGTTGAGCTTTCCTGATCTTGCGATGCCTATTGTTGAAAAACTAAAGGGCGAAGCGGCGAAAAATCCGGCAAAGGCGGTGGCCTTCCAAGGCTCGCCCGGTGCCAATTCCCATAGGGCAGCGCTAGAGGCGTGCCCTGATCTTGCGCCCCTTCCCTGCTTTGGTTTTGCCAATGCGCTCGACGCGGTGAAAGACGGAGAGGCGGGCCGCGCGATCATTCCGATTGAGAATTCGCACAATGGCAGGGTCGCCGACATTCACTTTCTCTTGCCGGAAAGCGGTCTTTCGATTGTGGGCGAATATTTTTTGCCTATCCACCACGCGCTCATGGCCCCGGCCAAAGGCGATGAGCGGGCAGGTTCGCTCGATTCGATCAAGGCCGCTTACAGCCATCCGCAAGCGCTCGGCCAATCGCGCAAGTTTTTGCGCGAGCATGACATTGTGCCCTTGAACTTTGTCGATACCGCAGGCGCTGCGGCGCACGTTGCCGAATTGGGCGATCCCACTATTGGCGCGATTGCTCCTGCAATTGCAGCAGAGCTCTACGGACTAGAGATCGTCAAGGACCACGTTGAGGACGCGCATGACAATATGACGCGCTTTGTGATCCTTGCTGACAAGCCGACCTTCTTGCAAGCAGACCCGGCGAAGCCTGCGATGACGACCTTCATCTTTGAGGTGAAGAATATCCCTGCCGCCTTGTATAAAGTCCTCGGTGGGTTTGCGACCAACGGGGTCAATATGACTAAGCTTGAAAGCTATCAGGTGGGCGCAAGCTTTTCAGCGACCATGTTTTATGCTGACATTATTGGCGTGCCCGGCGATCCGGCGGTTGATCGTGCTTTGGAAGAATGTGCGTTTCATTCAAAAGAGTTGCGTATTCTTGGCACCTATGAACAGGCAAGAAAACGCGGATAGCCAATAAGCAGCGCGTTTTACTGTGTTTTGAAGGTTGAACTGTGTTGCTTGGCAGCGATTGCCATGGCACCACTTGCAAAGAATGACCGCAGCCTCCCCCCAATCGGCGATTGCCTCTGGCGATAGCGTTCCGGCGCCTGAGGGCTGGCGCGAGCTTCGCAATGACCCGGACATTCAATTTGAAGAGTTCGCAATGGCTCCGGAAGAGATGCGCGAACCGGGCTGGCTTGATGAAGTGTGGAACGCGATCGGCGAAGCGTTGGCGACATTATTAGGGCCCGTTGGCGAATTTCTCGCGAACAATTGGAATATGATCAAGTGGGTGCTTCTGGGTTTGCTCGCGGCGTTCGTCCTCTATTGGCTGCTACGCAGTTTCGGCCCGCTTGCCCGAATGCGCGGCGAAGAAAAGGCGGCCAGTGGCCAGGCGAAAAGCGATCCCGACTGGCAGCCGACCAAAGAGGAAAGCGTCGCGCTTTTGGCTGATGCTGATCGCCTTGCTGCCGAAGGGCGCTTTGATGAAGCAACGCACCTTCTTTTAAAGCGCAGCGTTAGCCAGATTGCCTCGGCACAACCGACATGGGTCGATCCCAGCAGCACGGCGCGAGAACTGGCCGCTTTGCCAGCGTTGTCAGATCGGGCAGCGCAAGCCTTTGGCACTATTGCTGAACGCGTGGAGCGAAGCCTCTTTGCTCTGCGCCCGCTCGACCAGAAGGATTGGGAAGCAGCGCGCGAAGCCTATGCCAGTTTTGCGCAGATTTCCCTTCGTCCAAGCGAGGGAGCAAAGGCATGAGCGACACAGCCCATCCTGCGCGCAGTGCCTCTCCCTTTGGCAAAGGCGCGATCCTTGCAATCCTCCTCGTGGGGTTCGCTGCCTTTCTTGCCATGCTCTATTTCATCGGTGCAGGCGACACCGGGGGCGAGAGCAACAATCGCAGCGCGCACGCCTCTTCCAATGCGATCCACGGCTATTCCGGGCTCGTCAAACTGCTGGAAGCCAATGGCACTCAGGTAGAAAAATCGCGGCTGGCCAGCGGCCTTGAGACAAGTGACCTTCTTGTGATCACCCCACCAATGAATGCCGATCCTGAAGACATTAATGAGATTCTGGAAGAGCGGCAGTATCAAGGCCCCACGCTGGTCATCTTGCCCAAATGGTTTGTCGGACGTCCCAACGGCGAGATTGCCCCAGAGGACGAGGAGCGTGTTCGCGACGACTGGGTGCAATTGATGGGCACCAACCAACCCATTTGGGCCAAAGGGCTGATAGCCCCATATACCGTGAAATTCGGCGAGGAAGAGCAGCCAGCCCCTGAAGCCAAGCCCAAACGCTGGGGCGGGCTTGGCCTGTCTGGCGAGCTTCCCGATGCGCGCTCAACCTACGTTGCAAAAGACCCCAAGCACGAGGCGATCGTGGTCGATTCAAGCGGACGCACTCTGGCGCTTAACGTGATCGGGGAGGAAGGCACGGATTTTTACAGCGACGCGCATTGGGTCACCATTGTGGTCGAACCCGATCTTTTGAACAATTACGGTCTGGCTGACCCGCAAAGAGCCGCGCTCGCGCTCCAAATTGTGCGTGAGGCGGGATATGAAAACCTGCCCGTTACCTTTGACCTGACTTTGGTTGGAATTGGGGGTTCGACCAACCTCCTCACCCTCGCCTTTCAACCGCCCTTTCTAGCGGCAACGCTGTGCCTGATCTTTGCGATGATCATTGTTGGTTGGCGCGCGTTCTTACGTTTCGGTCCGGTGACGGCGGGGAAACGCGAGGAAAGCTTCGGCAAATCGCAACTTGTTAAAAACGGCGCTGGCCTGATCGTGCGCGCACGGCGACTACCGTTGCTGGCGAGCCCCTACATCGCGCTCAGCACCCGCAAATTGGGCAGCGCGCTCGGGCTCGCCAAACCCGATGCAGGTGCAATCGATGCCGCTCTGCGGCAGCGGCTGCCCGATGAAGAGCCCTTTTCAAACCGCGTCGCCAATCTTCAAAACGCCAGCCGCGCAGGCGATATCCTGCGCGCCGCGCGCCACCTGAACGAACTCGTCACCAAGACAATGGGGAAATCTGATAAATGAGCACGCCTGAAAACACACAAGCGGCTGCTATGTCTTTAAGCGACCTGCGCGCGCTGGCTGATAACATCCGCGCCGAAGTGGCAAAGGCAATCATTGGCCAAGAGGCGATGATTGACCAGTTACTCGTCGGCATGATCGCGCAAGGCCACGTGCTTTTGGAAGGGCCTCCGGGAACGGCGAAGACATTTCTGGCGCAGGCTTTTTCTACCGCTCTTGGACTTGAGTTTGGACGCATTCAGTTTACGCCCGATCTTTTGCCGGGCGATATTCTCGGCTCGAACCTCTTCAACTTTCAAACCAGCCAGTTCACGCTGACGAGAGGTCCGATTTTCTGTGAGCTTCTGCTCGCCGATGAAATCAATCGCACGCCGCCCAAAACGCAGGCCGCTCTGCTTGAAGCGATGCAGGAACGGCGCGTGACACTGGATGGGGAAACCCACCAATTGCCCTCGCGATTTATGGTGATTGCAACTCAGAACCCGATTGAAAACCAAGGCGTCTATCCCTTGCCAGAGGCGCAATTGGACCGCTTCTTGTTCAAGCTTCTCGTGCCTTATCCCGATGAAGGCGAGGAGGCGCGGATTGTCGCCAATTTCGGTTCGCGCCAAGGACCGCAGCACCCTGCCGACCTTGGCGTAAGCGCGGTTGCCAATGCCGATGTTCTGACAAGCGCCACGGCTGCGCTCTCCCAAGTCACCCTCGCCGATGACATCGCAAGTTATGTCGTCAGGCTTGTGCGGGCGACGCGCGATCACGCAGACCTTACCGTCGGCGCATCCCCTCGTGCAGCCGTCATGCTTGCAGGCGCGGCAAAGGCACGCGCAGCTCTTGATGGGCGCGATTATGTGATCCCCGACGATGTAAAAGCGCTCGCGGTTCCTGTGCTGCGTCACCGCCTGACCTTGAGCCCCGCTGCCGAAATCGAAGGCCGGGATCTGGAGGCTCTTGTTGCAGAGCTGATCGAAATGACTGAGGCGCCAAGATAGGCAGCGCCCCAGCCATGGCCCAATTTACCATCAAAGTGCCCTTACCCCCGCTGGTCCCGACAGAGCGCGCCGCCTGGAGCATTGCCGCGCTCGCGCCTGTCGCGGTGGTGATCGGCGCGCTTTCGCCACAATACTGGGTCATCGCACCGATTTTGGCGGTGGCATTGATCGCGCTCATCATCCTTGATGGCGTTATGGCTGGCCAGGTCGAGCAATGGCACATCATTGCGCCCGCAGACACCGAAGTGGGGCAGCAAACCGCTCTTGACGTTCACGCGCGATTCCTTCGTGGTGGGGGAAGAAGTCACGAAGCGGCTCTCGAATTCGACCCGCGCTTGGGGGCTGATGGCTGCGCGGTGATAAAACTGCTGCCCAGCGACGTACCAAACGAATTTAGTGGCACCGAAAGCGTTTATCCCACACGGCGCGGGACCGCTCCGATCACGCGCGGGTGGTTAAGATGGCGCGGGCCATTGGGACTTGGCGCGCGGCAACAAGCAAAAGAGTTCGCCGAGCACGAGGTCCGCATTTGGCCCGACTTGTCGCCGGTGCGCTCCAAAGAGCTGCAAACTTTCCTCAAAGATGCGCAAAACGGTCTGATTGCGCGGCGCATCAGGGGGGAAGGCACACAGTTTGAAGCATTGACCGAATACGAGCCGGGCATGGACCGCCGCCGCATTGATTGGCGGGCAAGCGCGCGTCACATTGCCCTTTACGCCCGCGAAAATGAGAGCGAGCGCAATAATCAGATCGTCTTCGCCTTCGATTGTGGTCAAGCGATGTGCGAACCCGTCGACGGCTTGCCGCGCATCGACCGCGCGGTGTCGGCTGCGCTGACCTGCGCCTATGTCGCGCTGAAAAGCGGCGATAAAGCCGCACTTTTCGGCTTTGCGCAAAGCCCGCAAGTGATGACCCCATTCGTCTCGGACAGCCGCGCTTTCCACCGCTTGCAATCGGCCGCTGCTGCGCTCGACTATGAACCGGCTGAACCCAATTTCACCCTTGCGCTTGCAACCCTCACCTCCAAGCTTCGGCGCCGCTCTTTGATCGTGCTCTTCTCTGATTTCACCGACCCGACGGCGGCTGAACTCATGGTTGAGAGCATGGGACGGCTGGTCAAAAAGCACCTGCTTCTCTTCGTCACTATCCAGGACAGCGAGCTTGAAACCTTTATCGAGGAAGAGCCCGGCGACATCGCCACCCTCGCCCGCAGCGTCACCGCAGACACTCTGCTGCAACAGCGCCGCATTGTGCTTCAGCGGCTTCGCCAGATGGGCATCGACGTGATTGAGGCGCCTTACGACAAGCTCGGCTATGAACTGATCGACCGATATTACGCGATCAAGAACAGCGAGGCGATCGGATGAAGGCGCCCATTCTCTCGTCCTGGTTTGGCAAGTCTGCCGTTACCGCCCCACCCGACATCGAAAGCGCAGCGCTTCGCTCTGACCGTTTTCGATTGGAGCGTGAAGGCGATTGGCAGCGCCTCGAAGACATCGTCAAGCGCATGGAAAAAGGCGGCCTTCGCAGGATCAGCGACGATGAGCTTTTGGCGCTCCCTACGCTTTACCGCACCGCCGCCTCCAGCCTGTCGGTCGCGCGCGAAACATCGCTCGATGCGGCAACGCTGCGCTACCTCGAAGCATTGGTCCAACGCGCCTGGTTCCAGGTTTATGGCCCGCGCAAAGGGTTTTTCGCCTGGTTCAAAGAGTTCATCCTTGGCGGGTGGAGCAGAGCCGTGCGCGAGATATGGCTCGATGTCTGCATCGCCTTGTTCGTAATGGTGGCGGGCACGCTTGTAGGATGGCTGCTCGTCTCGCAGAACTCGGAATGGTATTATCGCCTTGTGCCGGGCGGCTTTGCTGACACGCGCGTTCCCGGTGCAAGCCGAGAGGTTTTGATGGACACTCTCGGCACAGAAGACAGCGCCGACCGCCTTTCGATCTTTGCCGCCAGCCTGTTCAGCAACAATGCGGGCGTTGCCATCCTCGCCTTCGCGCTTGGCTTTGCATTTGGTATCCCATCGCTGCTCTTGCTGGTGCATAATATGGCGCTTCTGGGTGCGATGATGTGGCTGTTTGTGGGAGCCGATCTTGGTGTCGAGTTCACCGCCTGGCTGAGCGTGCATGGAACGACTGAGCTTTTCGCCATCCTGCTAGCTGGCGCAGCCGGGCTCCATATCGGGAGGTCCATGGCATTTCCCGGCGACAAATCCGTGCTCGAGGCAGCGTCCGCGAGCGGCCGTCGCGGTGCAGTCGTGATGGCGGGCGTGGTCTTTATGATGGTGATCGCAGGGCTCTTGGAAGCCTTCCCGCGCCAACTCGTCGGCAGTGTCGAGGGGCGCTTTACAATTGGAGGCGCGTTCCTCGTCTTCTGGTTGACCTACTTCTTCCTCTATCGCCCGGCGCGTGCGGAGGACGGGATATGAGCGCTGCCACTTCGCTTCGCGGGCTCACCAATCGCCCGAAACAGGAGCGCTATCTTGTAACGCCGGAGGGGATTGAGATACCCATCATGCTCGCCTCCAAGGGCAGCCGCTTGGGCGCGATCATTCTCGATTTCCTGTTCTTTTTCGTCGTGATTTATGCCGTCGTCTATTTCCTTATCTTCGTTGGCGGCGGCGTGTTCGATGCCGTTGGTGACTCAATGGAAGGAGCAACGGGAGCATTTGAGTTTCTCTACATCCTCTTCATCCTGTTCCTCTTTTTCATGCGCTATGGCTATTTTATGGCGATGGAGTTGGGCCCAAGAAGCGCCACGTGGGGAAAGCGCATTGTCGGGATCAGGGTCGCGGCAAGGGACGGCGGGAGGCTCACCCCGGAGGCGGTGATCGCGCGAAATCTCTTACGCGATATTGAGCTGTTTATGCCGCTTGTCTTCCTCATCTTCGCCCCCTCCGGCGAGCAGGGCAATTATGGGATCGCAGGTGCGATCTGGTTCGCCATTTTCATGTTCTTCCCCTTCTTCAATAAAGATAATTTGCGCGCTGGCGATATCATCGCGGGCACTTGGGTGGTCGAAGCGCCGCGTACAAAGCTTGCCGAAACTCTCTCGACCAGCGGCGCTGCTGCCTCGGCTGGATCGAGCACGCTCACTGGTGCGAAATACGAATTCGGAGAGGCCGAGCTTTCGGTCTATGGCGAGCACGAATTGCAAGTGCTCGAACGCCTGCTGCGCGAAGACAAGGACGACGCGCTTGGACCTGTGCACGAGACAATCTGCCGCAAGATCGGTTGGGATCCGGGCGCAGGTGATGAAAGAGCGTTCCTTGAAGCCTTTTACGCGCAGCTTCGCGCCAAACTTGAAGGCGATATGCGCTTTGGCAAACGGAAGGCGAACAAACACGCGTGAGGTGGTTTGCTCATGATTTTTGATCGACGCGAGGTTTTAGGCGGCGCATTGGCCCTAGGCGGTTTGGTTGCGAGCGGTTGCTCTGCGCGATCAATGACGAGCGATGCACCGGACTTCGCGAGCCGACTCAGCGCCATCGAAAGCGCCAGCGGCGGCACTTTGGGGGTCGAGTTTTTCGACACCGCCAGCGAACGCTCGGCCGGAATCAATCGCGATATGCGCTTTGGGCACTGTTCCTCTTTCAAGCTTTCACTTGCGGCGATGATCCTTGCCCACGATGCAAGCGGTGAGGACAGCGCAGACCGCCACATCACATGGACCAAAGACGATCTGATGTTCGTCTCTCCCTTCACCGAAAAGCGCGTTGATGAAGGTGCGACCCTGCGCGAATTGGCTGAATTCACGCAGAAATATTCCGACAACGCGGCAGCCAATATCCTCCTGCGTGAGCTTGGCGGGCCAGCGGCGCTAACCCAGTTCTGGCGCTCGATCGGTGATGATGTGAGCCGCCTTGATCGCACCGAGCCTGCTCTAAACGCAGTGCCTCCGGGGGAACTGCGCGACACCACCACGCCTGCTGCCATGGCGAGGACCGTCGCGGCACTTGCTTATGGTGATGTGCTTCCACAAAATCACCGCACAGCCTTGCGGCAATGGATGATCGATACACCGACCGGATTGCGGCGCGTGCGCGCAGGGCTGCCAGATGGTTGGGTGGCTGGCGACAAGACCGGCACGGGCCTGATGGCGGATACCGCTGGCATCTATGTCGATATCGGCTTTGTCGAGCCACCGGGCGCTGCGCCGATCACCTTTGCGACCTATTTCCGCCCGCCGGGCAGCGACAACTCATTCGACCGCGCGCACGAAGCGCCCTTGGCGCAAGTGGGTGAGGTGCTGGCTGAGTTTGCCACGACTTAGGTCAGCCTTAGTGATCCGGGGTGGCTGAGGTTCCAGCCTCTTCCCCGCCAAAAATCGCCACTTCATTGAGCCCCTCGCTGTTCGCGCGGCCCCGGTACATACCGGCGGTGTTGAAGCTGAAGATCGTGTGGCCTTGTGGGGTTGCGAGTATGATACCGCCATCGCCGCCGAGTTCTTTGACTTCTTCCATCACGGCATCGGCCACACGCTGAGAGGCGGCTTCGCTGATGATTGCGCGCGGATCACCCGGATTAGCGAGCAGATCAAGCGCAGTCTGGGTCGCGCGTAACCCTGTGCAAATCTCCTGCGCTACGCCGACGCGGATGAAGTACTCCCCCCATCCCGTCGCTGACACCGCACAACTGCGATTATCCGCATAAGTCCCGGCGCCAATCACAGGCGCATCGCCGATCCGGCCCCAGCGCTTGCCCGTCATCCCTCCGGTCGAGGTGCCAGCAGCGAGATCGCCGTTCTGGTCGAGCGCCACCGCGCCGACCGTGCCAAATTTCAGATCCACATCGAGCGCAGAGAGCTCGCGCGCTTTCATCCGCTCAAGGCTTTCGCGGCGGCCCTCGGTCGCGAACCACTCAGGCGGCGTCACTTCAAAGCCCTGCCGACCGGCAAATTCTTCTGCGCCCTCCCCCATCAAAAACACGTGCGGGCTGTCGGTGCGCACTTTGTCGGCAAGAAGGATCGGATTGCGAACCGTCTTCACCCCAGTCACAGCGCCCGCACTGCGATCGCGGCCATCCATGATCGAGGCATCGAGTTCGTTTTTGCCTTCCCAAGTGAACACCGCGCCGCGCCCTGCGTTGAAGAGAGGATTATCCTCCATCGGGATAATCGCCGCTTTCACCGCATCCATCGCGCTGCCACCGTTTGCGAGCACCTTTTTGCCTGCATCCAATGCCTCTTGCAGCGCCGCCTCATAGGCCGCGCGTTGCTCTGGCGTGATGTTCTCCGGCAAAATCGTGCCCGCCCCGCCGTGGATCGCAATCGACCATTTAGGCGCATCAGCCTCCATATGGTCATCGGCAAAAGCGGTCGTGGGAACGAGCAGAGCGAGCCCTGCGGCGACAATTGAAAGCATTGCGTTCTTCATGGCTTGCATGGCTACCCATTTTGCGCGCATCACGCCAGATGAGAAAATTGAGAGAGGACGACACACATGAGCGAATTTGGAGCGACGACCACCACTGACGAAGTTCTTGAGGACAAAGATCTGTCCGGCAAGACCGTGTTCATAACTGGCGGCTCATCGGGTCTGGGTCAGGAAACGGCCCGCGCCATGGCTGCGAAGGGCGCTCATGTCATTATCGCTGCGCGCAATCCCAAACAGATGGAAGAGGCAGTTGCAGCCATCAAATCAGACGTGCCGGACGCAGAGCTTGATACGCTCACCTGCGACCTTGCCTCTTTGGAAAGCATCAAAGAGGCCGGCAAACAAGCCAATGATCGCTTCGAGAAAATTGACATCCTTATCAACAATGCAGGCGTGATGGCGTGCCCGAAGATGGAAACCGCTGACGGGTTTGAAATGCAATTTGGCACCAATCACTTGGGCCATTTTGCGCTGACTAAACATCTTATGCCTCTGGTTGAAGCGGGAGGGGACAAGCGCATCGTCAACCTGTCGAGCAGAGGTCACCATTTCGCGCCAACAGACCTTGATGACCCCAATTTCGAGAAAAGCGAATACACGCCATGGATCAGCTATGGCCGGTCCAAAACCGCCAATGTTCTGTTCACACGCGGGCTTGAGGATCGTTTTGCTGACAAAGGCATCCATGCCTACGCTGTGCATCCTGGCGGCATACAAACCAATCTTGGCCGCCATCTCACGCAAGAGGATATGGCGTTCTTGCGCAAGCGGATGGAGGAACAGGCCAAGAAAGCTGGCAAGACCTCTTCGTTCAAATCCATTCTCGAAGGCGCGGCGACCCAAGTTTGGGCAGCGACCGCGGCTGAGCTTGAGGGCAAAGGCGGCGTGTATTGCGAGGACTGTAATGTCGCCGAAGTGGACGACACATCGACCACCGGCGGAGTGCGCAGCTATGCACTCGACAAAGGCGAAGCCGACCGCCTGTGGGCCCTTTCGCAAGAGATGACAGGCGAGACATTCGACTAGCTTTAATCGGCCACACGAAAGCGCGATTTTACATTTTACAGGTCTTTACTCGCGCGATTTTACAAATTGCCCTATACGGCCCTCAGGACGCAATGCACCGCCGCATCGAAAGAGTGCGGGATGCAAAAGACCAGCGTGAGCGCGAGGGGCGCGCGCGTTGCTGGGGCGTCCACCTTTGAGATTGCTGTCATGAAACTGCGGTGGGCTATTTGGCTCAACGCAAGGTGGAAAATTGGACAGCTCGCAAACTCGAAGAGCTGAGCACTCAGCTGCTCGAGACTTCGGGTCGCACGTTGCGGCTATCGGGTCGCGATGGGAAGGGGCGTGCCGGAAAACCGGTGCGTCCCTTCTTCGTCACGCCCCTCTCATTCCTTCAAAAACTCGCCGAGCAATTGGAGGCAATCTTTCGCCTCACACGTTGGCACAATCGCCATAAAGACGTGCGGCGCGCCTTCATATTCATAAAGCTTTGCATCGACACCTGCATCGACAAGTTTGCCAGCGAAGGTGCGGCTGTCGATGATGAAAAGGTCATGCCGCCCGGTCCAAATCCGCGTGGGCGGCAGGTTCGCGAGCTCTTCTTTTGATGTGTAAAGCGGGCTGAATTGCGGGTCGGCTGGATTTCCTTCGCCCGCAAAAACCTTGCCACAAGCGCGCAAGGTGCCGATTTTCAGCATGATGTCGTGTGGCTCAACATCCTGCATGGCCGGGTCAGCCATGGTCAGGTCCAACCAAGGCGCAAACAATGCCAGTTTTCCCGGCTGCGCCCCGCCCGCCCCTGCCAGTCTCAACGCAAGGCTAAGCGCCATATGGCCGCCTGCGCTATCACCGTTGAGAATGATCTTGGCCGGGTCATGGGATGCGGCGATTTTAGCAAAAGCTGCGTCGGCAAGCTCATCCTGGCGCGTGTGCGGGCTCTCGGGCACGACTTCGTAAAGAGGTGCTGAAACGCTGACCCCCAGCCTTTCAACCATTGCCTCAATCAGTGGCCAGTGCTCTTTGAACATCGGCAGGACAAAGCCCCCACCGTGGAAATAGAGCATATGCCAATCACCCGTACCAGATTTGGGGTGAAGGGTGATGACCTGCTGTCCCGCCGCTTCCCATTCCTCAACGCGAAACTTCTTCCGAAAGCCCTCCGGCACGGGCGCGTCCTTGGGAAGATTTCGGTCAAACAAGAACGGCTCCACATCCCTTGCGTCATGCGGAAATACGCTTGGCCGCTTTGACATCAGCCATTTGACGCCGCGCATTAACAAGCTCGGCTTTGGGCTGCGCAATTGGGTTGTGGCACTGGTCAGCATTTCTCTCTCCCTCAAGGGGGTGAGAGTGGCGCGGCTGACCTTTAAGTCAAGAGGGATTGATCGCGGTGATCAGGCCGTGAGTGAGCCATTCGCCCAGCATGGAACCAGCGCGCATGGCGGCGGTATGGATGGCCTCAGGGGTAGGATTGTCCTCTTCGCCAAGAAGGACGGCGATAAGTTCGCCATAACTCGCGCCTTGGTGCATAGCGGCGATAGCAGGGGCGTGATCGGCTTCCACCAGAACGAAAGTGGGCTTCTCTCCCTCGCGCGATGCGATGCAGGCTTGCGGGGTATCAAGCGTGATCGCCTCCGCTTTTTCAGGAAGTGCGCGCCAGATTGCCTCCAAATTGTGTGAGACGAGGCGCACCGCCAAGCGCGGCTGAAATCCAAAGCGTAAGTTCGCCCAGTCATCCTCGCCGAAATCAGCACTGATGCGCGCGAAATCCTGCGTGGAAAGAGGCGCGCAATCAGGTGCGGTTGCAAGTTCAAGCATCGCCCATTCGAGCCACGCAAGCTCTGCGACTTCGGGATTGTCGTTGAACATTTCAGCGCAAGTTTGATCGAAGCCAGCCCCCGCTGCATCAATGGTCCAACCGCGCGGTGGATGGGCGATGGCGTGATTAATCGCAGCGCGGGCGAACGTTTGTCCGCCCAGATAAAGCGCGGTGCGCTCATATGTCTCGCTCAATGCGCCCATCAGGGCGGAGCGATAATTGCCGCGATAAACCGCCATCCCCTCAGCGTGGCGATTGCCCCAGCCTGTGGGCGCGGGCGCATTTTCATCGAGGACGTGCTCGAGAAACGCCTCTTGCCGCTCTGCCAATGTACTCATGCTGGCTCCAGTATACGCCCTGCGATGTCACGCGCGCGGTCAAGCTCGGTCAGGAGTTCGGGCAATGGGGGAATGTTCTCATCCCGCTCAATCATCACGGCGGGCAGATGCGGGAGCATTTCAAGGGCCTTGGCATAAAGCGCCCACACAGGCTCAATCACCTCACGGTCGTGTGTGTCGATGATGATATCGCGCTCCGGCGTCGCGGGATCATGGCCTGCGAGGTGTATCTGGCGCACTCGTTCCAGCGGGAGGCCGGCAAGATAATCCTCAGCCGAAAAGCCGTGGTTCTGGCTCGACACATAGATATTGTTCACATCGAGCAGCAGATAACACCCCGTGCGGCGCGTCATCTCCGACAAAAACTCCCACTCACGCATCTCATCTTCAGGAAAAGTGAGATAGCTCGATGGGTTTTCAAACAGCATCGCGCGGCCAAGCGTGTTTTGCGCGATGTCGATATTGTTGCACACCACCTGCAAAGCCTCCCGCGTCAAAGGCATGGGCAATAGGTCATGGCTGTTGTGCGCGTTTGTGCGGGTCCAGCACAGGTGATCGGACACCCAAAGCGGCTCGATCCGCTCCGCCAGTCGCTTCAATTTCGCAAGATAATCTTCATCCAGCCGACCGGCCGAACCAATCGACATGGAAACACCATGGATAATTACCGGCAATTGCGCGCGTATATCCTCAAGGATGCGAAGCTGCCGCCCGCCTTCAATCATGTAGTTTTCGCTGATCACCTCGACGAAATCGACCGGCACGCCTCCGCCCAAAAAGTCGTCGTAATGCGTGCGCCTCAAGCCGAGGCCATAGCCTGAAAACTCGCTAATTGGGTTTGGTTGTGATGCCATCGGATTGGTTCCTAGCAGATTTTGCGCGCGGGCCCATAAGACCGCTCGTTTGCTCTTACTATTCGCGCCGCTTCGTCCCCTCGTTACAGCTCATCCCGGAGCGGCGATGATGCAGACTTCAAAAAAATTTGTAACCCAATCTCATGGGCCCACGAACCACCAGTCAGTTCCGACGCAAACGGAACGCAAAAACCGACATCAGCCAGCTTGCTGGCACCCCCACTGGAGACGTACCCATGAACACCAAATCAATCGCTTCGCTTGCTGGTCTTGCTCTAACCGCCAGCATCGCTGCTGGCATGGCCACAACCCCTGTCGCAGCCCAAGGAGCAAAAGAAAAATGCTACGGCATCAGCCTTGCTGGCAAGAACGATTGCGCAGCAGGTCCGGGCACAAGCTGCGCTGGCACTTCGACCCGCGACTATCAGGGCAACGCCTGGAAATATGTCGATAAAGGCACCTGCACCAGCATCGAGACACCCAAAGGCAATGGCTCGCTGACGCCAATTCGCCGCTAACGGTTTGGTGCGGCTGGGGCCTTACCCCCTAAGCCCTGTCGGTCCCAGCCGTGCCTCCCTTCGCAACACAATCGGCAAGACTGTTGCCTCACACGCGAAAATACCGACACTGTGCTCGCCTCAGGCAATTGGATGAGCGCAAGCTGTCTCTCTCAGGGAGGACGAAATGAACGCAATCACCAGTGCATATGCACGAGCCGTGCAGATCATATCGGGGCCGATATTTGAAAGTATCGCTCTGCTTGGGGTCAGGGTGGCGCTCGCGGGAGTGTTCTGGCGCTCTTACAAAACCAAGGTCGCAGAAGGCACGTGGTTTACGCCAAATGAATTTCTGCCTTTTCTATTTCAGGATGAATATTCAGGCCTGCCCATCCCCACCGACATCGCCATGCCGATGACGATCTATGCTGAGTTTTTCTTACCCCTTTTGCTCTTCGCAGGGCTTTTCACGCGCTTTGGTGCAGCAGCACTCGCTGGAATGGCAATCGTCATTCAGATTTTCATCTATCCCACATCCGCACATTTCTGGGGCTGGGCGCTTGGCATTATCGCAATGGCGTTCATCTTGATCAGCCGCGGCGGAGGGCTGTTCGCTCTCGATCGCCTCGGTGATCGCTTCCTCGGCGAGAAAGCGGCTTAATCGTGGTCGCCGACGAACCCACTTTTGCCCGGCTGATGCAGGCAGCACAAAATGGCGATAAGGCCGCCACCAATGTGCTGCTCTCAGAAGCTGGCCTATGGCTGGAACGCTATTTCAGACGGCGCGTGCCGCCGCACCAGATAGACGATTTGGTGCAGGATGTGCTCATCGCGTTTTATACCAAGCGCGCCACATGGGACGCATCGCGGCCCTTCTTGCCATGGCTTGCAGCAATTGCGCGCTATCGCTGGGTCGATGCCTTGCGCAAAGTCTACAAACATGAGGGCCAGGAACTCATGGATGACGATGCAAGCGAGGATAGCGAGGAAGAGGTGGTGATGGCCCGCGTCAGCCTTGATCGCTTGTTCGGGCAGCTGCCCCCGAAACAGGCCGAAGTGATCGAAATGGTCAAAATCTCAGGCCTTTCGATCAAGGAAGCAGCACAAAAAACGGGCCAGAGCGAAAGTCTGGTCAAAGTGAATATCCATCGTGGCCTTAAAAAGCTCGCCTCGATGGTCGAGAAAGCAGAATAAAATGGACAAGTTCAATTCCCGCGAAGACCTGATTGCAGCGCTGACCGAGGATGTGACCCCGGTCAAACCTGTGCGCCCTGTGCAAGGCGCGGGGCTTATCATCGCAGCGAGCGTTGCGGCTTCAATCGCTTGCATTGTCATCTTTGGCTTCTGGCAAGGCATGATAAATGGCGAGGCCTCGCCCTTCTTCTGGATCAGCAACGGGCTCCTCGCGCTTGTCGGCGCTTCATCCACCACCGCTCTCGTCGCCAGCGCGATGCCACGCGTTGGCGCGCAAAGCTCCCATCACAAATGGAGCCTTGCCATGCTTTCCATTCTTCCTGTCGCAGCGCTTATCGCGTTCATTTCTTTTGAAGCGGGGCACGATCACGGCGCAGGGATGAGCGATGGGAGCCTTCTTTACTGGCACTGCGCAGCCTATGGTCTTGCTGCAAGCGGGCTTGTTGCGATCACGGCAATTGCTTTTCTTCGACGGGGTGCCCCTGTCTCGCTCACCCGCGCTAGCTGGCTGATTGGCTTAACCAGCGGCTCATTGGGGGCGCTTGCGTACAATATCACCTGTCCGATAGATTCTTTGATGCACGTCGGCGTCTGGCACGTGTTTCCGGTATTCGCGGCAGGCATCTTCTGGCGCTATGCCGCGCCGCCACTGATCCGTTGGTGATTATTCGGGAGTGGCTGATCAAAGCCACTTCCAACGCCAGAACAGGAACAGTTGCAGCGCCATAATGCCAAAGCACAGCGCGACGACGATCCAAAAAGCATCGCCGTCCTCGACACCGGGCATACCGCCGACATTTATTCCCATCAGTCCAGTCAGGAACCCCAGCGGCAGGAAGATTCCAGCGACAATGGTCAGCATATAGGTCGCGTGTTCATTCGAAGCCATGCTTCGCGCGCGAAGCTCGTCTTGCAGCACCACAGCGCTCTCCTTGCTGATATCAATATCATCGAGATAACGCCGCAAACGGTCGATGGATTCAGCGATTTCCCGGCGATCATGCTCTTCAAACCACGAAGGGGCATCGCGCGAAATGCGTTCCAGTGCTTCGTGCTGAGGGGCCATGTGCCGTTTAAGCGCCAATGAATTGCGCCGGATTGACGTGATACGCGGAAGGATTTCCTCATAATCCTCCTCGATATCCATATCTTCAAGCTGGTCGATCTGATCGTTCATGGCGACAATGGTGTCGTTCATCCTCAGAACCAGTTGCTCGACAATCTCGGTGATCGCCTTTCCCGCATCCGTTGGCCCCTTGCCCGCATCAAGCAAGGCAACAATGTCGCGCGGTGTTTGCATCGCCTGTTTGCGCAATGTGATCAGCCGCCGCCCATCGGACCACAATTGCAATGAAATCATGTCTTCAGGTTCTGCATCAGGATTGAAATTGATGCCCCTCAACGTCGCCACAAGCGTATCGCCTTCGCGCAGCGCGCGCGGTCTGGTCGCGCTTGAAACCAGCAGCTCAGCAGTTGGTTCGGGAATGCCGAGATCATTTTGAAGCCAAGGAAGAACCTCAGGCGCATCACGGCGTAGATGGAGCCAAAGAATCTCGCCCGCTACATCTGGCTTCCAATTGTCGACGTTATGCCGGTCAATCGGACGCGCGCCGCCTTTTCCATCAAGCACCCTGCCAAAGATCAGCGGGTCGCTTCCTTCATTTGTTTCTGTGTCTTTCAAATCCATTGGCACATCATGGCCGATCCCTGACGACGTGTCATTGCCCCTTCACGATTGCGCGACTATATGAGCCCTCATGTCTGTTAGACCTTGGCGCGATATCGAAAGGCGGGAATGCCGCCAGATCATGGTGGGCGATGTGCCCGTGGGTGGCGGGGCTCCGATCACCGTACAAACCATGACAAACACCCCCACCGAAGATGCGGTGGCAACGCTTGACCAGATCAGGCGGTGTGAAGAGGTGGGCTGCGATATTATCCGCGTCTCGTGCCCGACCGAGGAATCGACCAAGAGCTTCGCCAAGATCACCAAGGCTGCGCGCATTCCGATCGTTGCCGACATCCATTTCCACTACAAGCGCGCTCTGGAAGCTGCCGATGGGGGCGCTGCGTGTTTGCGGATCAATCCCGGCAATATCGGCTCTTCACAACGTGTTGCCGAAGTGGTGCGCGCGGCAAAGGCCAATGGTTGCGCGATCCGTATCGGTGTGAACGCAGGGAGCCTTGAGAAGGACCTGCTGGAAAAATATGGCGAACCTTGCCCAGAGGCACTGATCGAAAGCGCGCTTGATCATATCAAGCTTTTGCAGGACCACGATTTTCATAACTTCAAAGTCGCGGTGAAGGCCTCTGACGTGTTCCTTGCGGTTGCCGCCTATCACGGGCTTGCCGAAGCGGTCGATTGTCCGCTGCACCTTGGCATTACCGAGGCAGGCGGGTTGATCGGTGGGACGGTCAAATCCTCCATCGGCATGGGTTCGCTCCTTTGGGCTGGCATTGGCGATACCATTCGGGTCTCGCTTTCGGCAGAGCCCGAGGAAGAGGTGAAGGTCGGCTATGAGATGCTCAAAGCCTTGGGCCTTCGCACCCGTGGCGTGCGCGTAGTCTCGTGCCCATCCTGTTCGCGTCAGGGATTTGACGTGATCCGCACGGTCGAAACGCTCGAAAAACGCCTTGAGCACATCAAGACGCCGATGAGCCTCTCGGTTCTCGGTTGCGTAGTCAATGGTCCCGGCGAAGCGCGCGAAACGGACATTGGCCTTACCGGCGGCGGCAATGGCAAGCACATGGTCTACCTTTCCGGCGTCAAAGCCCACGCGATTGAGGATGAAGATATGCTCAACCACATCGTGAAGCTCGTTGAAGACAAAGCGGCGGCCATCGAAGCAGGTGAAGCGGTCGCGTTTGATCCGCACGCAGCAGAAGCTGCCGAATGACGCTGCTGCGATGATTAGGGCGATAGTGTCGGGCTGTGCCGCTGCGCTTTTGATCGTTGGCGCAGTGGCTCTTGCGAAAGACGAAAGCGGGCACGACTATCCCGAAGCGCGCCTTTACGATGTCAGCGATGATGCGATGGCAGATGTCGATGCAGCCCTCGCCCGCGCGGCTGAAAACGGGAAACGCGTGCTCATCGCATTTGGCGGCAATTGGTGCCACGACAGCCGCGCCTTTGCGGGTTGGACACAGGATGAGCGGATCGGCGATCTTATCGACGAACGCTTTGAACTCGTCTTCGTCAATGTCGGTATTCCGCAAGAGGGTGATGGCCATAACCAGCACATTCTCAAACGTTTTGGCATGGAAGAGCAGGTGGGGACACCGCTCGTTCTCGTGTTGACCGCAAGCGGCGAAGTGATCAACGCCGACACCGCGCAAAGCTGGCGCAACACCGCCAGCCGCAGCGAAGATGACATTTATAACGAATTGGAAAAGCTGGCTAAATGATCAAAGCCTTCGGACAAAGATTTCTCACAACGGCGCGCGATGGAATTGCAATCTGGTGGATGGCACCAATCATTCCCGCTCTTGTCGTACTCCCTGAATTTGCTCAACACATTGCTGAAATCCAGTTGGGAATGTTCGAGAACGAAGAGCAGGCCAAGCTTGCCTCGGAAACGTCGACTCGCATGAGCTTTGGCTATCTGAAGATAGCCGGTCTGGTCCTCGCATTCCTTGCGACGATCCGGTTTTGGGGCGCGCGCGCTTTTGGCCATCGCTGGTGGGATTTGCGCACAATTGCCTGGTTGCCGCTGCTGATTGCGGTCGTCTTGATAGTCGCAACATCGTTTCCTGGCACTCTTGCCAGCCCGTACATTGGCGAAGAGTACGCAGGATATATCGACATCGCCTTGGCCCTTGCGACCTTGCCGCTTTTCCCGATGCTGGTGCGCGCGCTTGCTGGTGACCGGGAAACGGGGCTTAAACGCGTCTTTCGCACCGGTTGGTTTGCAGCCATTCGTATGGTGCTTTTTGCCGCCGTCTTTTTTGTGCCGCTGCAATGGCTCCACGGTGAACTTCACTCATGGGCGATTGGGGCGAGTGTGACGATGGTGTGGGCATTGATGATCATCGACAGCGTAGTCGTGGGTCTGCTCGCCACCTATGCAGGGACCGCGTTCCACCACGGGTCGAAGCTTTTGAGGGAACCCGTGGGGCCCAACGCTGAGCGAGCGTAGCGCATGCCGGCTAAGCCATGATCGAAGCCTTTCTGCTTGCCCTCGCCCTTGCGATGGACGCCTTTGCCGTGGCCCTGGTTCAGGGCGCGCGCGTGCGGCCCGGCGTAGTCGCAACGCTCGCAATCGCTCTGGCTTTTGGCGTGGCGCAAGGTGTGATGGCGTTGATCGGGTGGGGAATGGGCGAGGCGGTGATCGCCTATATCGAAGCGTTCGACCATTGGATTGCCTTCGCGCTTCTCTCCTTCGTCGGCGTCCAGATGATACGCGCAGACGAGCATGACGAGGCCGCACGCCCGCTTATCGGGTTTGGCCTGTTTGCCGCAGCCATCGCCACCAGCATTGATGCGCTTGCCGCCGGGATCACTCTGCCGACGCTTACCGCCCCCCCGCTGCTCGCCGCCGGATTGATCGGCATAGTGACACTGGTCCTGTCACTTGGCGGAGTACAGCTGGGCCGAATTGCAGGCGAGCGTTATGGTCGGCCAGCAGAAATTCTGGGCGGCGTGGTCCTCATCGCGCTGGGTTGCAAGATTTTGGCGGAGCATTCAGGCTGGCTATAAGAATGCTCCACGTCGTCCACCATCCCGATTACATGGCCCCGCGCCCGGAACGTGGGACGTTCAAATTCGACAAATACTTTCTCGTGATGGAAGAATTGCGTGCATCGGGTGCGCCCATGACCGAACACGCGCCTGACCCTTGCCCGCGCGAATGGCTCGAAGCGGTGCATGATCCTGAATATGTGGATGAGGTGTTCCGCGCACAGGTGCCGCACGCCAAGGAACGCCGTATCGGCTTTCCCGTGACCGAGGCAATCCGCGACCGCGTGCGCCACACCAATGGTGGCACCTGGTTGGCTGCGCAATTAGCCATGCAGCATGGCTATGCAGCGAACAGCGCGGCAGGAAGCCATCATGCTTTGGCCGAGACAGGTGCGGGATATTGTGTCTTCAATGACCTCGCAGTCGCCTCCAACCGCTTGATTGCGCAAGGGGACGCGCGACGCATCGCGATTATCGATCTTGACGTACACCAAGGCGATGGCACCGCCTCGCTCACCGCAGGGCGCGAGGATATTGTGACCTTGTCCGTCCATGCGGAAAAGAACTTCCCGGTGCGAAAAGCGCGGTCAAATGTCGACATCGGATTGCCCGATGGCACAACAGACGCCGCCTATATGGCGGTGCTTGAAAAGTACATCCCGGCGCTGCTGGAGGGGTTCAAGCCTGATTTCGTATTCTATCAGGCAGGTGTTGATCCTCACGGCGACGACAAACTCGGCCGCCTTGCGCTCAGCGATGAGGGCTTGATCGCACGCGACAGATTTGTCGTGCAAGAGGCGCGCAAACGCGGGCTTGCCATCGCCTCTGCCCTTGGCGGGGGATATGGCACCGATCAACGCGAAGTCGCCGCGCGCCATGCCCGATCCATGATCGCCATGTCGCAAGAGAACGCGAAGTTTAAAACGCCTTAAACCTTTGAGGCGTAAAGGCCGCCTCTATGATTGGACGCACACTCGCCTTAGCCGCCGGGGTCTGCCTTTTCGCAGCGCTTGTCGCTGAAGGGTCGAAGAGTGGCGAGCCTTCAACAGGTGAAAGCTGGGTGCCAAGGCAAGAGGCCGTCGCAGCAAACATTGCGCACAACACCGCACAGGCCGGCGGGCAAAGCGCCAACAGCGATTGGTATTCGGGAAGCCATACGCTCAAGCGCGCCTATGACGGACATTTCTATGCTGAGGCCAATGTCAACGGCAGGTCTATGCGCATGATGGTCGATACCGGCGCAAGCGTCATCGCACTCACCGGGGCAGATGCGCGCGCTGCCGGGATAAGCTGGAGCCTCAACGAAGTTCGCCCTATCGGACGCGGCGCAAGCGGCGATGTCTACGGCGTAGTGCGCACGCTTGAAGAGGTCGAAATCGGCGGTTTCACAAAACACAATGTGCGCGCGATTGTTGTGCCCGAAGGACTAGATGTCTCGCTTTTGGGGCAATCGTTCCTCGGCGAGATAGCTTCGGTCGAAATCCAAGGCGATCAGATGCGATTGAGCGGCGGCTGAGGCCCTTCCTTTTCTACCCCTTTAACCCCAGGTCAGGGTGAAAGTACAAATCGATGTAATCCGTCAAATAATCGCACCACTCAAACTCGCGCAGAGGATAGTATGTGCGGCCCTGGGTCACCTCAAACCGCCAGCTTTTCGTCTCATTGCACACCCTTTGCGCATCAGGCGCGCCGGTCATTTTGATCGTGCCTTCGAAATCGAAATAATCGCGACCGATTTCGGTGATGAAGCCTTCAAGCTTTAGACGACCACCATCCTTGCCCCTTTGCCCGGCGAGCAGCATCCAGTGACCGCCCTGTGTCACCGCCACCCAAGCGGGACCGCGCTCATCCCAATTGATCCATTGCAGCGTCACACCCTCGTTTTGCATCAGGCGCACCATGCCCAGTTGATCGTAAATGCGAGTGGGTTCTTTTGGAATTTGAGCCGTTTCGACAGTAATTGTATCGGGCGTATCCGTGCGGCTGCTGCGCGCGATCGCCAGTTCGCTTGTCTCAGGCAAATTAAAAGCCAATTCAGGCGTTTGATCCCCCAAATCACTTTGCGCGAGCGTGCCAGTGGCTCCTCCCAAAAGGCAAAATCCGGCGAAAAAGGCCGCGAGGCGTGATAGACGGCGCATGGACAGTGTCTCCCCTGATTCGAGGCACTTTATAGACATCTTGCCGTCCAAAGGATGAACCAGACGCCATGACTTTGCATGAAACCGATTATCTGGTCATTGGCGCTGGCGCTGTTGGCATGGCGTTTGTCGATACGCTGCTCGACGAAGACGCGGATTGTCACATCACCATCATAGACAAGCACGCGCGTCCCGGCGGTCACTGGAACGATGCGTATTCCTTCGTGACGCTGCACCAGCCAAGCGCGACCTATGGCGTGAACTCAAAGGAGATGTGCCCTGACCGAAAGGACACTGACGGGCACAACAAGGGGCTCTACCCGCTTGCCAAACACGCTGAAATCCTTGCCTATTACGGGCAATTGATGACCGAGCGTTTTGTGCCTTCAGGGCGTGTGACCTACCTTGCGCTAACCGAATATCAGGGCGGCGGCGATGGCAAGCATCAAGCGCGCAGCATCCTTGCCGGCGAAGAACATGAATTCAAAGTCCGCCGCAAGCTCGTCGATGGCACATGGTTCAAGACCAGCGTTCCTTCGACACATAAGCCGGCCTTCGACATCGCACAGGGTACGCACTTTGCCATTCCCGGCGACTTGCCGCGCCTTTGGATGGATACCGAAAACCTGCCCCGGCATTATTGCATTATCGGTGGCGGCAAGACCGCAATGGACACCGCCGTGTGGCTGCTTGAGGCAGGTGTTCCAGCGGACAAGATCGACTGGGTGCGCCCTCGCGATAGCTGGATGTTCAACCGCAGGCTTTTGCAACCAGCTAAACACGCGATCGAAGACCTAGTGCAGTTTCAGATCGACCTTGTCGAATGTGCCAACGGGTCGGAAAACGGTGATGAGATGTTCGCGAAACTGGGCGAGCGCGGGACGATGCTGCGCCTTGATGAAAACGTGATGCCCAAGATGTTTCACTTCGCGGTAATCTCAGAAGGCGAAGTCGCGCTTCTGCGACAGATCACCAAGGTTCACCGGGGCAAGCGAGTGACCGCGCTCGAAGGTGACGCGATGATCTTGGGTGACGAACGGGTCGCATTGCCCGAAGGCACGCTATTTATCGATTGTACGGCAAGCGCGGTTCCCTTTGAACAACGCGACAAAGGGCGCCCCTTTTTCGATGGTGACACGATCACGCTGCAGATGACGCAGGTTCCTTTAATTCCCTACAGCGCAGCGCTCGCCGCGTTTATCGAGGCAAACTTCGACACCGATGAGGAAAAAAACAACCTCACGCCGCCAGCCCCGCTCACCGATACGACTGACACATATCCTTATGCGGTGATGGCCAATTTGATGAGCACAGCGATCCTTTCAGGCAATGAAAAAACCAATGCCTTCAACGCGAAGAGCCGCCTACACCCCACCGGACCAGCAATTGCGGAAATGATGGCAAAGGGCGACCCGAGGCTGGCCGCGCTTGGCAAAGTCGGTCCGAAAATCCAGGCCAATATGCCCGGTGTCATAAAATTGGGCATCGCTGCCAAAGCCATTCACGAAGGCACGTAAGGCGGACTAAAAAGGGATTCACGGGAACGTCATTATCGGTTAGGTAGTAGTCTAGTTATGAAGCGCCGCGACCTTCTTAAAAGCTCTTTGACCGCTGGCCTTGCGCTGGCTGGGTCAGCCGTGGTGCCTGCGCTTCCGGCGAAACTCGCGGCTCAACCTCGAACGGGAACGCCGCGCGACCGGGCTTTGTTCAACCTCGCAAAGCGCGAGCTTGACCGCGCGGGCGATGCGATCTGGCGACGCGATATTGTCGGCATTTGCGATTATGGCGTGCACTCCGCGCGCCAGCGTTTCTATCTTATCAATATGGGCCGCGAAGAAGTGCGGACCATGCACGTCAGCCACGGCTCAGGCTCCGATCCTGAACATGACGGCTGGCTCAACCATTATTCCAATGTCGAAGGTTCAAACGCGAGCAGCAAAGGCGCCTATGTCACGTGGGAGTGGTATCAGGGCAAATATGGCACATCGGTGCGCCTTGGCGGTCTGGATGAAACCAACGATGCTGCGCTGCGCCGCTATATCGTGATGCACCGCGCTGCCTATTCGGAGCCCTCGCATCTTCAACGCTGGGGCAAGATGGGTCGCTCGAACGGCTGTTTTGCCTACGGGACTGCCGATTTTCGAGAGATTTTGATGAATTTGTCAGGCGGGCGTTTGCTTTATGCCGACAGCTTGGGGCTCCAACATGACGGCGCGATGCTGACCCGCGAAGAACAATTGGCGCTGGCTGGTTCTGGGACCAATCCGAACACACAAATGCTTTCCGCCGACCACCGTACGGACGCACAAAGGCGCATTCCGGGAGCTTTTTAACGCGGCCTAGCTGGCGCGTGGATCATCCTCGATCACGATCACTTCATCATCGCTCTCGCCTGAACGGTTTTGCACGCGTGGTTTGTCGAGGCTCGCCAGAACGGGCCCATCGCGGCCATAGATGTCGTCGAACTGGCGAAGATTACCGTCAATATCCACGCCCATGGTGAAATATGTGATGTAAGCTTCCCATGGGCGCTTGTTCTCGACCTTGGTGTATTTGCCCGAAGTTGCGATTTCGACCGCCTCTTCCTTGCTCGCACCTTTGCCAAGGATTGCCATGGTGATCGCCAGCTCCAAGGCGCGCTCTGTGCGGATGCAGCCATGCGACAATGCGCGCATATCGTTGTTGAACAAATGGCGCGACGGCGTGTCATGGAAGAAGATCGCGTGGCGGTTGGGCATCTCCAGCTTCATGCGGCCAAGCGAATTGGTGGGTCCGGGTTGCTGCACAACACTGATGTAGCCATTGGCGCCTTTCGTGGCGACATAGCCTTTGCTGCGCGCCCAGGCCGGATTGCCAAGAACCCGCGCGCCCAGCCCTTCGCCTTTCACTATGGATTGAGGCACGGTCCATGTCGGGTTGAACACAACGCCCGACACGGTTTCAGCGAGTTGCGGCGTGGCGGTACGACCGGGTTTGCCGACAATCGTGCGATAGGTGCTGATAATCTTGTCAGCGACCGTCAGGCGCAGCTGATATTCGGGCACATTGGTAATGAGATATTGCCGCCCCAAATCGCGCGCGAGCCAGCGCCAGCGGTCCATGTTGGCGCGGATGAGCTTGCGCTTGGCGGTTTGCTCCAGAGGGGTCGCGGCAAGCTCTGCCTTCAAAGCCGCATAGTCGGGATGAGTGGGATTGAGCGCTGCGAGCGTTCCGGCAATGTCGCCGCTTGCAACCGCTTGGGCCAGAAGGTCGCGTGAGCGCAGGCGATTGCGATCAGGGTCAACGACAAACCACTGCACCCGCGCCTCTGCCGGAGTGCGGCCATCGCGAAGATCTTCGACCAGCCATACAAAGGTTTTGGAGGCAAGGTTGTCGAGCGCGTCAGACGGGCCCTGTGCCATAAGCTCTCGCAAAGCGGGCGCATCATAATCGGCCGGGTCGAGGCCGTCTGCTGCGATCCCCTCGATCACATCAATCAGCGCGGCAACCTGTTTGACTTGCCACGTCTCGACCATGGGTCCGGGAGGGGCAAGGTCACCTTGAACCAGCGGTTCGGAAACCATTTGCGGGAAAGCTTCGTCAAAGCTTGCACCGCTTGGGGTTTGGGAGGGGTTCGAAGCCACTGCGGGCGCAGCTTCCCTTGCGGCTTGTTCCTGCGCAGCAACACCGCCTGCAAGCGCGCTTACACCCGCAAAAAGGCCCGCTAAAATGCTTATGCGCCTGCTCATAATGTCCACCCGATAAATCCTACTCAAAGCGAGCGATATTCTGCCCCGGTCAGGGTAAAGATATCGCCTATTTCCACCCTGATATCAATCACGAGAACTTAGCCTGCGATGAATTGGCGGGAAAACTGGTCCTCAACGCGGGCTCAGACTAGAAACCGGTCTTGCCATGAACAGCGATTCTTCACCCTCTTCCTCGCTTTTGCCGATCGCCGCTGCTGCGCTTGGCATTGCGTTCTTGTCGTCGATGGACGCCTTTATGAAGGAAGCTGCGCTCTTAACCGGCACTTACACCGCAACGATGGTACGCTCGCTGATCGGCCTTGCGATTATCGTGCCGTTCTGGCTGTGGCGCTGGACGGGGTGGCCATCGCGCAATGCGATGAAGCTGCATCTCGAACGCGGCTTCATCAGCGCGTTTATGGCGCTCTCCTTCTTTTATTCAATCACCAAACTCCCCCTCGCCGAAGCCATCGCAATCAGCTTCATTGCCCCGCTTATCGCGCTGTATCTGGCGCGTGTTTTGTTAGGCGAGGTGATCCGGCCAGCGGCGATTTTTGCCAGTGTTTTGGGATTTGTCGGCACCATCGTGATCGTCAGCGGCAAAATGGGCCAAGGCGATTTTGATAAAGATGCAATGCTTGGCGTTGGCGCGGTTTTGTTTTCAGCCATGCTCTATGCCTACAATTTCATAGTCATCCGCAAACAATCACAGGCCGCAGGGCCGCTTGAAATCGCGACATTTCATTCAGGCATTGGCGGGCTCATTTTCCTGATCGCTGCCCCTTTCTTTGCAACACCTGTCGCAGAGGATGCGTGGTTACCCCTGGCCGCCGCAGGCTTGCTTACCGTAGGCGGTGCTTTGGCGCTTGCCTGGGCCTATGCGCGCGCCGAAGCGCAAGTTCTTGTGCCGATTGAATATTCTGGATTTTTATGGGCGAGCGCGCTTGGCTGGATGTTCTTTCACGAAGCGGTGACCTGGCCCACTCTGGCTGGCACTGGCTTGATTGTCACAGGGTGTCTGCTCGCAACCCGCAGAGGCAAACGGGCAAAAATTGCTCCCGCTTAGCCGGTTCAATTTGGAACTTTTCCCCCTGAAGCAGCGTCCTTGAAGTAAGGGAGTTTTCTACCCACTTTGAAACGGACCATTTTTAAGGGGATCAACGCTTATGACAGCCACCGGCAAAGACAATCTTTCCACTCGCTCCACCCTCGATGTGGGCGGAAAGACGTTCACCTATTACTCGCTCGATAAAGCGGCTCAAAGCCTCGGCGATGTCTCGCGCCTCCCCATTTCGATGAAAGTGCTGCTGGAGAATTTGCTGCGTTTTGAAGATGGCGGCTTTACCGTTGGACGCGACGATATTCAGGCGGTTGTGGACTGGCAAAAGAACCCTGTCACAGGTGGCGAAATCCAATATCGTCCGGGCCGCGTGCTGCTTCAGGATTTCACCGGTGTGCCCTGCGTCGTCGATCTGGCGGCTATGCGCGATGCGATCAAGAAGCTTGGCGGAGACACGGCCAAGATCAACCCTCAGGTGCCTGTGAACCTTGTTATTGACCACTCGGTCATGGTCGATGAATTCGGCCACCCGCAAGCGATGGAAGCGAACATGGCGCTCGAATATGAGCGCAATGCAGAACGCTATGATTTCCTCAAATGGGGCGCGCAGAGCTTTGAAAACTTCTCCGCCGTCCCTCCGGGCACAGGGATTTGCCACCAGGTCAACCTTGAGCACATCGCCAAGGGTGTCTGGGCAAGCGCAAATGAGGATGGCGAATGGGTCGCTTACCCTGACACCTGTGTTGGCACAGACAGCCACACGACCATGATCAACGGGCTTGGCGTGCTTGGCTGGGGCGTTGGCGGGATTGAGGCAGAGGCCGCCATGCTGGGCCAGCCGATCTCAATGCTGATCCCCGAAGTCGTCGGCTTCAAGCTCACAGGCACGATGGCCGAGGGCGTGACTGCGACCGACCTTGTTTTGACCTGTGTTCAAATGCTGCGCGAAGTGGGCGTAGTGGGCTCTTTTGTCGAATTTTACGGCGAAGGTGTTGCCAATCTCACTCTCGCGGATCGCGCGACAATCGCCAATATGGCGCCTGAATATGGCGCAACCTGCGGCTTTTTCGGGATCGATGACAAGACCATCGATTATATGCGCCTTACCGGCCGGCCTGAGGAAACCATCGCCCTTGTCGAAGCCTATTCCAAGGCACAAGGCTTGTGGTTTGACCCGGCAAATGAGCCGGTTTTCTCCAAGACGCTTGAGCTTGATGTGAGTGCGGTTGTTCCCAGCCTTGCCGGGCCCAAACGCCCGCAAGATCGGGTGACGCTGCCGATGGTGGATGAGCTGTTCAACGAAGACCTCGCCAAAATCTATTCCAAGAGCGAACCTGCTCGCGTGGACGTTTCGCTTTCCGATCACGACATCGGGGATGGCGATGTGGTGATCGCGGCTATTACCAGCTGCACCAACACATCGAACCCGGATGTGATGATTGCAGCAGGGCTTGTTGCGAAAAAAGCGAACGAGCTGGGCCTTCGCCCCAAACCATGGGTGAAGACCTCGCTAGCCCCCGGCTCTCAAGTGGTGACCGATTATCTTGAGAAATCAGGGCTTCAGGATGACCTTGATGCGATTGGCTTTGACCTTGTTGGCTATGGCTGCACGACTTGTATCGGCAACTCTGGCCCACTCGCACCCCCTATCAGCGATGCTATCAACAAAAATGACATCGTTGCAGCCAGCGTTCTTTCAGGCAATCGCAACTTTGAAGGCCGCGTTTCCCAAGACGTGCGCGCAAACTTCCTGGCCTCCCCCCCGCTGGTGGTGGCCTACGCCCTGAAAGGCACAGTGACCGAAGACATAACTGAAACGCCGATCGGCCAAGACCAGAACGGCAATGACGTCATGCTCGCCGATATTTGGCCTTCCAATGCCGAAATCGCAGAGCACCGTGCGGCCAATATTGACCGTTCCATGTTCGAGGCGCGCTATGCTGACGTGGAAAAAGGCGATGAGCACTGGCAAGCGATCACGGTCGAGCCATCCGACACCTATCAATGGCGCGCAGGCTCCACTTATATCGCCAATCCGCCCTATTTTGAGGGGATGGAGATGACACCTGCCCCTATTACTGACATCGTTGATGCAAAACCATTGGCGATCCTTGGCGATAGTGTGACGACCGACCACATCTCGCCCGCTGGCGCGATCAAAGAGGATTCTCCTGCCGGTGAATACCTTAAGAGCAATCAGGTCGCAAAGAAGGACTTCAACTCATACGGCTCGCGGCGCGGCAATCATAACGTCATGATGCGCGGCACCTTTGCCAACATCCGCATCAAAAACGAAATGGTCCCCGGTGTCGAAGGCGGCGAGACGACTTATAAAGGCGAGCGGATGCCGATCTTCGATGCGGCCATGCGCCATAAGGAAGATGGCACGCCGCTGATCGTTGTGGGCGGTAAGGAGTATGGCACCGGCTCCTCGCGCGACTGGGCGGCGAAAGGCACCATCCTTCTTGGCGTTCGAGCGGTGATCGTGGAAAGCTACGAGCGTATTCACCGTTCGAACCTTGTCGGCATGGGCGTGCTTCCGCTCCAGTTCAAGGATGGCGACACGCGCGAGACGCTCGCTATCAATGCTGACACGACCTTCTCGATTAAAGGGCTTGCTAGCCTGAAACCGGGTCAGGACGTCGAAGTTCAAGCCACGCGCGATGATGGAACCCAGTTCACATTTACCGCATTGTGCCGGGTGGATACTGAGAACGAGATGGAGTATTACCGCAACGGCGGTATTCTGCATTACGTGCTTCGCAAACTTGCGGCGCAATAAGAAACTGAAAGGATCGAGCGATGGTCAAAATGCTTTGTTTAAGCCTTTTTGTCTCGCTCGTCCTGTGCGCTTGCACGCCGAGCGACAATGACAGCGGCGATCAACCAACGCGTGCACCGTTCGGATATGAATTTGCCTGAAACCTTGTGGCGGCCCAAGTGACCGCCTGATCGCCAGACCGCGTAATCGCCAGCCATAAAGAAAGGGCGGCTCCCGTAACCGGGATGCCGCCCTTCTTTTTGCCACCCCGGTTGGGGGAAGAGCTTAGACTTGTGCGCCCTCAGCGCCCTTTGCCTTCTTTGCGCCAAAGGCACGGCGGCCAAGGATCGCGCTGGCAGCAAGGCCAAAGAGGATCATCATCGGCGGTGCCGGGACATCCGTGCCGCCATTGCTACCACCGTTGCTGCCGCCGCTGGTCGAAGAACTCGACGATGAGCTGGAGCTCGATGAGGACGAAGACGAAGACGAACTGCCGCTGGTCGTAGAACTGCCGCTCGTTGAAGAGCTTCCGCTGGTTGAAGTGCTGCTGCTCGTTGAGGAACCGCTGGTCGAAGTGGAGGTCGTTGCGCCTACACCAGAGGTGCTGGACCCACTCGAAGAGCTTGAACTGCTGCTTGAGGAGGAGCCAGAACTTGAAGATGAGCCACCATTGGTGCCGCCATTCGAACCGCCCGAGCTGCTGCTTGAAGACGAGGAACTGCTGCTCGACGAGGAGCTTGAAGACCCTCCATTAGAGCCGCCGTTCGTGCCGCCATTAGAGCCGCCGCTCGAACCGCCTGAACTGCTGCTCGACGAGCTGGAGCTGCTGCTTGAAGACGAGCTTGATGAGCCGCCGTTGCTGCCCCCATTGCTGCCGTTATCGCCGCCCGAAGAGGACGATGACGAAGAGCTCGAAGAGGAGGACGAGCTGGAGCTGGACGAACCGCCGTTTGAACCACCGTTCGAGCCGCCATTGCTGCCCCCGTTGGAACCGCCCGAACTGCTCGACGAAGAGCTGGAGCTGCTGCTGGAGGAGGAGCTGCTCGAACCACCGTTAGAACCGCCATTCGATCCGCCGTTCGACCCGCCGTAGCCTCCATTGGAACCGCCGTTGGAACCTCCATTGCTTCCGCCCGAAGAACTGGACGAGGAGCTCGAAGAGGACGAGCTGGAACTTGCAGACGAACCGAAAGACGAACTGCCACCCGATGCGCCGCCGCTCGAAGAAGAACTGCTGGAGCTTGAGCTTGAGCTGGAAGACGAAGAGCTTCCGCCAAAGCTGCTGGAGCCTGACGAGCCTGAACCCCCGCTTGATGTCGATGTGGTCGAACCGCCGCCCGAAGAAGACGAGCTGCTCGAAGAGGAACTGCTTGATGACGAGCTAGACGATGACGAAGAACCGCCACCGGTGCTGGTGCTCGATACATTACCAGAGGTGCTGGAGATATTGCCCGAACTTGTGCTGGTGCTCGACACATTGCCCGACGTGGTCGAAGTGCTTGTGCTTGAGACATTACCCGACGTCGTGCTGGTGGTGCTTGAGACATTGCCCGAAGTAGACGACGTGCTCGATACGTTTCCTGAGGTGGTCGAGGTGCTCGACACATTGCCTGAGGTCGTGGAGGTTGAGACATTGCCAGAGGTCGTCGAGCTTGTGCTCGATACATTGCCAGAGCTCGTGACATTGCCAGAGCTGGAAACGTTGCCTGAACTCGACACGTTGCCTGACGTTGTGCTCGACACATTACCCGACGTAGTGCTGGAAACGTTACCCGAAGTGGTGCTCGACACATTGCCGGAACTCGATACGTTACCAGAGCTTGATACGTTGCCGGACGTGGTCGTTGTTGTCGTCGTGGTTGTTGTGCTGGTCGGCGTGCTGCCACCTGAGCTTGTAACGCCAGATGTGCTTACATCGCCCGATGTACTTGAGCTGGAGCCGCCCGTGCTCGAACCGCCAGTACTGGTGCTGCCACCGCTCGTGCTGGTGCTCGAACCACCAGAGCCGCCTGAACCGCCGCTTGATGAGGTGGTGCTGATATTGATGTCGCCCGATGACGAACCGCCACCGCCAAAGAAACCTCCGAAAAAGCCCCCGCCAAAACCGCCGCCAAAGCCGCCGAAGCCACCGCCTACTGCGATAGGGCCGCCAAAGCCGCCACCGCCGCCGCGAATGGGGGGCAAAGGTGGCAGAGGTGCAGGCGCATAGGCAACCTGCGCAATTGGTGGGCATTCCTCGTCATCGAAATAGGCCTCAACCGCGCCTTGTGGGACGGGGCCAGCGTTCGCCACCACGCCGCGGCTGTCCAATGGACGATAGCCGCCTGGCACAGGCTCGCACTCAATCTGACGCTCGACGATGCGACGACGGCGATCAGGATCCTGAATGAAACGATCGCGATCGGTCTTCACATAGCGCGGTTCGCCTACAACGCCTTGCGTCTTGACGTAGCGCGGCTCAGCAACCGGAAGCGCCTTGGCATCTGCTGGTGCGCCCTTCATTTCTGAAGCGAACGCAGGTGCAGAGGTGTTCATCGGCTCGGCCATGCGAACCGCCCCACCTTGCAGAAGCGCTACTCCAGCGACAGTAGCCGCGAGTTTAGCTGATACCATTTTGATCGACATAGACCGGACCTTAGTTTTTGCCTGTAGGTGCACACAACGCGCACTTTCAGTTTCGGCTATGATCAAATGATATTGAAATTGCGTTCACCGCAATCGGGTTAACCATGTCAGAAAGCTGTAAGCAGGGTCAAAGGACGTAAAACAGCCCCCTTTTCCGGTTCACTGTCCCGTTTTGATACCAAAAAGCGGCCTAAAATTAGTCGTTTTCGTCAAACAGACTGCTTTGAGAGCCGGGTTTCGAGAGAATCGGTTTGTCCATTTCAAGATGCTCCCAGCCTGCATCATTAAGCATACGCCCGCGCTCCGTGCGCGCGATGAGGCCCAGTTGAATGAGGTAGGGTTCGATCACTTCCTCGACCGTATCGCGTTGTTCGGCAAGCCCTGCTGTGAGCGCTGCGGCACCCACGGGGCCGCCTTTATAAGTGGTCGCGATCATGGTGAGATAGCGCCTGTCCATCGCGTCCAGCCCCAGCCGGTCGATCTCCAACCGGGTCAGCGCATTATCGGCGATCTCCCGCGTGACGGTGTTTTCGCCCGCCACTTGCGCAAAGTCGCGCACGCGCCTGAGGAGGCGGCCCGCGACCCGGGGGGTCCCGCGCGAGCGCCTTGCAATCTCGCGCGCGCCTGCGGGATCTATTTTGAGGCCCAGCAGGTTGGCGGCGCGCGTCACGACCAGATCAAGCTCATCATGAGAGTAGAATTGCAAGCGCACCGGAATACCAAAACGGTCGCGCAATGGCGTGGTAAGAAGACCTTGGCGCGTGGTTGCGCCGATTAAAGTAAAGGGCGGCAAGTCGATGCGAACACTGCGTGCAGAAGGCCCCTCACCGATGATAATATCGAGCGCGCGGTCCTCCATCGCGGGGTAAAGCACTTCCTCCACCACCGGGTTCAATCGGTGGATTTCATCGATGAAGAGAACGTCATGCGGCTCAAGGTTGGTGAGCAACGCAGCAAGGTCCCCGGCCTTGGCGATAACGGGACCGGAAGTTGCCCGAAAGCCCACACCCAGTTCGCCCGCAACGATCTGAGCCAGAGTGGTTTTGCCCAGCCCCGGCGGCCCGTGGAACAGCGTGTGATCCATAGCCTCCCCGCGCGATTTGGCGCTCGCGATAAAGACCGAGAGATTATCCTTAGCCGCCTCCTGACCGATGAACTCGGCGAGGCGCTTAGGGCGAAGCGCGGTATCCGGATCGCCGGGCTGAGCGTCGCCGGAATGGATGGGTGGGTCGGTGTCGGTCAAAACGGGTTCACCGTATAGCCGTCTTGTTGCAGCAGCGCATGGGCGGTCATAGCGGAGAGCTCAAGCTCCACCCCTTCGATAAATTCTTTTGCATCAACGCCGTATGCGGCTGCGCTTTGACCGCAGATCACAAAGCGAATGCCTTCGGCCAACATCGCCTTGACCATCGAGTCGGACGCATTGGGCGCCATGTCGCGGGCCTCTCGCGCATCATCGGTGACAAGGTCGAATACCGCTCGCCCGTGGATTACGACCACAAGGCTGATGTTTTCCGCAGGCACGCCAGCGGCGACGTGCATATTGTAAAACCGCGCAGGGGTCGCAAGGCGACGGTTGAGTATGCCGTCCTCCGCCTGCTGAGCGACATCATAGGCGATGGCAAAGCTAGCGCCTTCGGGAAGCGGGTTCATTCCCTCGACTGGCGCGTGTTCGCCAAACTCGGCAAAGACAGGACCCGGTTTGAAGGCAGAGAGATCGGGAGACTGCGCTGAAAGCGGCGCGGCCGCCAAACCAAGTGCGGTTAATGCGATAAAGCTACGCATGAATGTCTCCTTGCTTACCCACTGTATCACCCGGCAGCCTTCTTTAGAGCCACACGAATGAGGTCGCCCTCGGGTGCGTCTTCGCCCAGTTCCGCCTGTGCCTTTGCCACCGCTTGCGCTGCAATCGCTGGCTTGAAGCCGAGGTTCTCAAGCGCGCTCACCGCATCGGCGCTTGCGCTGCCGGCTGGACTGATGGCGCTGGCAGGAACGCCGGCCATTCCGCCGCCGGGAAGCGCGCCAGCCTTGTCTTTCAACTCATTGACGATCCGCCCTGCCAGTTTCGGCCCCACCCCATTGGCACGCGCTACACTTGCGGCATCTCCTGCTGCACAGGCATCGCGCAGTTCTCCGGTGGAGAGCGCAGACAGGATCGCAAGGCCCACTTTGGAGCCGACGCCTTGAACCTGTGTCAAAAGGCGAAACCAATCACGCTCGGCGCTTTCGGCAAAGCCAAGCAGGCGCATATCATTTTCGCTGACCTGCATATCGGTGTGGACGGTGCACGCCTCGCCCACTTCGCCAAGCGCGGATAAGGTGCGCGCGGAGCAGTGGACGAGATAGCCCACCCCTTGCACATCAACGATGGCCCAATCCTCGCCCACGGAGTCCAGCCTGCCCGATAGCTTTGCAATCATGCGTCTTCCTTTGCGCTACCGCTTCGCTGCTTGAGCGCGCTTTGTTCTTGAAGGAAACACGGAACCAAGGCCAGAGCCAACTCGCCGTTTTGCTCATTTGAAACTCTCGACAAACAGTGCGCACCCGTTATTGGCTGAACCATATGAGCTACAACACCTTCGGGCGGGTCTTCCGCTTTACCACTTGGGGAGAAAGCCACGGGCCGGGTCTTGGCGCGGTTATTGACGGCTGCCCGCCGAATATCCCGCTGACCGAAACGGACATTCAGCCCTATCTCGACGCGCGCCGTCCGGGGCAGAGCAAATACACAACCCAGCGTCAGGAAGCGGATCAGGTGCGCATCCTGTCTGGCGTCTTCACCAATGATGAGGGTGTGCAAGTCACTACGGGCACGCCGATCCATTTGATGATCGAGAACACCGATCAGCGCTCCAAGGACTATTCAGAAATCGCCAAGGCCTATCGCCCGGGGCACGCCGACTACACCTATGATGCCAAATACGGCATTCGCGATTATCGCGGCGGTGGGCGGTCGAGCGCTCGGGAAACTGCGGCGCGCGTGGCGGCTGGCGCGGTTGCGCGTAAAGTCATCCCTGAGGTCACAATCACCGCTTTTCTCTCGGAACTTGGCGGCGATGGGATTGATCGGGACGCGATCAATTTCGACGAGATCACCAAGAACCCCTTCTTCTGCCCCGACAGCTGGGCGGCGAAGCGTTGGGAAGAATTGGTCGATAATACGCGCAAATCGGGCTCTTCTTTGGGCGCCGTAGTCGAGTGTGTTGCCGAGGGTGTTCCCGCAGGCTGGGGCGCGCCGGTCTATGCCAAACTCGACAGCGAACTGGCGGCTGCGATGATGACGATCAACGCGACCAAGGGCGTAGAGATCGGCGATGGCTTTGAAGCGGCGCGCCTGACAGGCGAACAAAACGCCGATGCGATGACGCCGGGAGAAGACGGCAAACCCATCTATGCCAGCAACCATGCAGGCGGCACTGCTGGCGGCATCTCAACCGGGCAACCCGTGGTGTGCCGCGTGGCTTTCAAGCCTACCTCATCAATCCTGACCCCCGTGGACTCGATCACATCGGACGGCGAGGCGACGCAGGTACGCACCAAAGGCCGCCACGACCCCTGCGTCGGTATTCGCGGCGCTCCGGTGGTCGAGGCAATGATGGCGCTGGTGCTGGCAGATCAAAAGCTGCTGCACAGGGCGCAGATGGGGTAAGCGATAGCGCACAGGGGCACGCTGAAATAGCGTAAAGGATCGCGAGATAGAGCAGGCTCACTGATCTGGCCGCGACCGCAAGGATTTGCCCCCTTGCGCCGCGCCCCATTATGAGAGAGAGCACAAGCGACATGGACACCCCTCTCTCCGCGCCGGAAGAGCGCATTAATCCCGATGACCCCCGTGATCTGGCGCGAAAGCTCGCAAAGTTTCGCACGCCTCGCCTTAGCCGCAGCGGGTGGGAATTGGCTTCCACACTTGTGCCGTTTGTAGCCCTGTTCACCGCAATGCTCTTCGCGGTCGAAGCAGGGTATTGGGCAGCGCTCTTGCTCGCGCCCGTCGCAGGACTCTTGCTCCTGCGGCTCTTCATCATTCAGCATGATTGCGGGCATGAAGCGTTCTGGAAGAACCGCCATACGAACAATTGGGTGGGCCGCGCCATCGGAGTGCTGACGCTCACGCCCTATGACTGCTGGCGACGCAGCCACGCGCTGCACCATGCGTCGACCGGCAATCTTGATGCGCGCGGCTTTGGCGATGTCGATACGCTGACGGTCACCGAATATATGGAGCGCGGCAAACTGGGCCGGCTGTTTTATCGTCTCTACCGCAACCCGGTGACATTGCTTGGCTTGGGGCCAGCATACCTCTTCCTTCTGCGCCACCGCCTCCCCATCGGCTTGATGCGTGCGGGCACGATTTATTGGGTTAGCGCGCTTGGCACCAATCTGGTGACTGCGATCATCCTTGGCCTTCTCGCCTATACCTTCGGGATTGCCGTCACCTTGGCGGTTTTCCTGCCTGTGCTGATGATTTCCGCCTCGGTTGGCGTGTGGCTGTTCTATGTGCAGCATCAGTTTGAGCACACCCATTGGGACAAGCGGCCAAATTGGGAGTTTCACGAGCACGCCCTTAAAGGCAGTACCCATTTGCATATGCCAGCGGTCTTGCGCTGGTTCACCGGCAATATCGGCATCCACCACGTCCACCATCTCATGGCGCGCATCCCGTTCTATCGCCTGCCTGCGGTACTGAAGGCCTATCCGGAACTCAGTGAAATCAACCGCATCACCCCGCGCCAGACGCCGCGTATGTTTATTTTGACCCTTTGGGATGAGAAGAAGCGCGAACTTGTGAGCTTTCGCGAGGCAAAACGGTCTTACATCTCAGGGCAGTAAAGGCGTTGTATTAGCCACTTGGTAACCATACCCTAGTAGCCCATCCTCGAGGCTATTTGGGGACCCAAGCGCGTGCAGACAATCAAGGGATTTGACGGGCTTCGCGCAATTTCCGTGATCTTTGTGATCCTGACGCACCTTGGCGTCTATACGGTCGCGAAGTCTCATGGTGTCCTGAGCGACAACGCTGCGCCTATCGTCAGCGGGACAACTGGGGTGCAGGTCTTCTTCGTCCTCTCCGGCTTTTTGATCACCAGCCTGCTGATAAAGGAGCACGAGGCATCGGGCACAATCAGCCTCAAGGGGTTCTATATCCGCCGCGCCTTTCGCATTTTGCCGCTGTATGTCCTGTGCCTTGCCTTGACGCTGGTGATCGACCTGTTCGTGTGGGACGTGGCGAGCGCGCCTTCGCTCATATACGCCGCTCTCTTCAATACCAGCTTTATCCCGCGCGAGGATTATTCGCAAATATTGGGGCACACATGGTCGCTTTCGGTAGAAGAGCATTTTTATGTGCTTTGGCCCGCCGCGCTCCTTTTCGCCTACCGTTTTAACTACGCGCGCGCGCTGCTGCATCTTGGTGTAGGGATCGTCATCACGCTAATCCTTTATGCGGCCACTATCCGTCTGGAGGAGATCAATGATGCCTATTTCGTCGGGCGGTGGAGCGTCTTTGCCGGGGCATGGATAGCCTTTGGTTGCATCGCTGCGATTGTGATCAATGGGCCTTACAGGCGCGCCAACGTATTTCTTGCCTCGCGCGCGGCGTTGTTGATCGGGGCAGCCCTGTTTTTCCACTCGCTCGTGCTCGGCATCGTGCCAAAGCCGCTGGACGAGCTCTTGCGCGTCATGGGCGTTGTGCTGATCGTGTGCTGGATTGTGCGCAATCAGGCATCAGCACTGGTGAAAGCGCTTGAGTACGAACCGCTCGCCTATACGGGAAAGATTTCTTACGGCCTTTATATGTGGCAGGGTCTGATGCTCTCTACGGGGCCAGAGCGTGCCGCGGGACAAGTTTGGCCGCTTAATCCCGGCTTGGGCTTATTGCTTTTGTGTGTCGTTGCGCCCTTGTCGTATCATTTCTTCGAAAAAAGGTTCCTCGCCTTATCGGCTCGGTATCGCCACACGGCATTGCACCACAAGGTTGAAGAGCGTGCCGCCTCCGCAGCGCCCCTCAAGTCGTAGCTGAAGCTTCACTTAAACCAGACAACAATCGCCTTTCCCGATTATTATAATCGGATTTCTCCCCTTTGATTTTTCGTATTCACGCCCAAATGCACGTGTACCGGGTTTATACCCGTCCCTTAGTAAGAGGCATTCGGCACCCCCCTACCCCTCAAAGCCGGATAGCCTTTTACCCCTAACCCCCGCGCCCATCACTGGGCACCAATGGGTTTACGGGACCGGAAGCTGCCACCCCTCCCCCCCCCTCGCGGCTTCCGGTCCCACTTTTTTCGGACAAAGGTATAGAACGTGAGCCGACCTCACGCTGAGCGAGAGTTTGTGGCGCGGATTGCCGTTTGATCGGATTTGACAATCAATCTCGACATATTAATTGATTGGACCGATTGAAGCATCGCCATCATTATGTCTCCATTCCCTGCCAAGCAGCGAAAGTGACGGCCCCTTTACAGTGAGGAGAGTCCCATAAGAGCAGGAACCGTTCGAAGAGGAGACAAGACAATGGACGCTAAAACAGGTGAAATGAGCGGCTGCCCATTCCATGGCGATGGACCTTCCCGTACGCTTCTGGGTCGTCAGAACAAGGATTGGTGGCCTGAGGCGACCGACTTGTCGCTGCTGACTGAACAGGGCAAATCCGCCAACCCTTATGGCGAAGACTTTGACTATGTCGCCGCCTTCAACGCGATTGAATACAACGCGCTGAAAGCTGATCTGACCGCGTTGATGACGGACAGCCAGGACTGGTGGCCGGCCGATTATGGTCACTATGGACCCTTCTTCATCCGCATGGCTTGGCACGCAGCGGGCACCTATCGCACCGGCGATGGCCGCGGTGGTGCGGGCAGCGGACAGCAGCGTTTCGCGCCTTTGAACAGCTGGCCCGATAACGGCAATCTCGATAAGGCGCGCCGCCTGCTTTGGCCGATCAAACAAAAATACGGCAAAGGCATCAGTTGGGCTGACCTTTACATCCTTGCCGGCAATGTAGCGATTGAGAGCATGGGCGGCCCCGTGTTCGGTTACGGCGGTGGCCGGGCCGACGTTTACGAACCTGAAATGGTTTACTGGGGCACGGAAGAGCAATGGGTCGACCAGGGCGTCGAAACCCGTATCATCCCCGATGAAGGCAAGGCTTTGGAAAATCCATTGGCTGCCATTCAAATGGGCCTCATTTACGTCAATCCCGAAGGTCCGGGCGGCAATCCTGATCCTCTGGAATCAGCGCGCGATATGCGCGAGACATTCGCCCGCATGGCAATGAACGATGAGGAAACCGTGGCGCTGACCGCAGGCGGACACGCCTTTGGTAAAGCGCATGGTGCCGAGCCAACGGACAAATTTGGCGGCGCTCCTGAAAGCGAGGCCCTGCATCTCATGGGCTTTGGCTGGATGAACGATGAAGAGGAAATCGGCAAAGGCCACATCACCACATCGGGCATCGAAGGTTCGTGGTCGAACAATCCGACATCGTGGAGCCACGATTATTTCCGTCTGCTGTTCAAATATGACTTTGAACTCGTGAAAAGCCCAGCCGGAGCGCACCAGTGGACCCCGATCAATCCGGATCCGGAAGACATGGCTCCTGATGCGCGCGATCCTTCGAAGAAGGTGCCGACCATGATGACGACCGCCGACATGGCGCTCAAAATGGATCCGGATTATCGCAAGATCTCTGAGCGGTTCCACGAAAACCCCGAAGAGCTTGACGATGCCTTTGCGCGTGCATGGTTCAAATTGTGCCACCGCGATATGGGGCCAAAGGTCCGTTACCACGGGCCGGAAGTCCCTGAAGAGGACCTTATCTGGCAAGATCCGGTTCCCGCTGGCACTGCGCCATCGGATGCTGACGTGAGCGCGTTCAAATCCGCAATCTTGGACAGCGGCCTTTCGGTCAGCGAGCTTGTGAAAGCGGCCTGGGCTTCGGCCTCCACCTATCGCAATTCCGATCACCGTGGCGGCACCAATGGCGCGCGGGTACGGCTTGCTCCGCAAAAGGATTGGGCCGCGAACGACCCGGAAGAACTGGCAAAGGTTCTGGCCAAGGTGGACGATCTTCGCGGATCGATTTCGATGGCTGACGCAATCGTGCTCGCCGGGAATGCTGCGGTTGAAAAGGCTGCGGCGGATGCTGGTTTCAATGTCACTGTGCCGTTCACCGGCGGACGCGGCGATGCGACCGATGAGATGACCGATGCGGAAAGCTTTGAGCCGCTGGAGCCAGTTGCCGATGGTTTCCGCAACTATCTCAAGACGAAAGCCAATGTGAAAACCGAAGATATGCTGATCGACAAGGCGCATCTTCTGGGCCTTTCGATTTCGGAAATGACCGTTCTTGTCGGGGGCCTGCGCGTCCTTGGTGCGAACAGCGGCAATCGTCCGCACGGTGTCTTTACCGATCGCGTTGGCCAGCTCACGCCTGATTTTTTCACCAATCTTCTCGATATGGGCACCAAATGGGCTCCGGTCGATGGATCAGGCGATGAAGAATATGTCGGCAGCGACCGCAAGACCGGGGAAGAGAAGTTCCGTGCCTCGCGCACTGACCTTATCTTCGGCTCAAACGCGCAGCTTCGCGCACAGGCCGAAGTTTACGCGCAAAGCGGAAGCGAAGAGAAGTTCGCGAACGACTTTGTCGCCGCCTTCACCAAGGTGATGAATGCAAACCATTACGCCTGAGTGAAGCCGTCAAACCCATAGCCCTGACCTTCATAGTCCGAAATAGGTCTAGGGTCGCAAAGGGGCCCCCGGTGGAAACGCCGGGGGCCTTTTTTCGATCATGCCAAATGGGAACCATTGATGCCGGACCTTTGTAACCTGTGCATCCCTTCAACAAAGAGGCACGATCCCCATGGCCGACACAAACACGTCCCCTGCAACCACCACCGATTCTGGCGCTCCCGTTCAAAGCGACGAACATTCGCTGACTGTCGGGCGCGATGGGCCCATCGTGCTCAACGATCATCATCTACTTGAAGAGATGGCACAATTTAACCGGACCAACATCCCCGAACGCCGTCCCCACGCGAAGGGTTCAGGCGCTTTTGGCACGTTTGAAACGACCGCCGACGTTTCGAAATACACCATGGCCAAGCTGTTCCAGAAAGGCGCGAAGACCGATGTCGCCATGCGGTTTTCGACTGTAGCCGGTGAACGGGGGAGCCCCGACACATGGCGCGACCCGCGCGGGTTTTCGGTCAAGCACTACACCGAAGAAGGCATCTTCGACATGGTCGGCAACAACACACCGATCTTCTTCATTCGCGACCCCATGAAGTTCCAGCACTTCATCCGCAGCCAGAAACGCCGGGCCGACAATGGTCTGCGCGATCACGATATGATGTGGGATTTCTGGACGCTTTCCCCAGAGAGCGCCCACCAAGTGGCCTATCTCATGGGTGATCGCGGCGTGCCGAAGAATTGGCGCGAAATGAATGGCTATGGAAGTCACACCTATATGCTCATCAATGAAGATGGGGAGCGCTTCTGGGTCAAATTCCACTATCACACCAATGTCGGCGATGAAGGCGGTAATGCACATTTCACCCAGGACGAGGCGGTAAAAAAGGCGGGCGAGGACAGCGATTATCACCGCCGCGACCTGTTCAATGCCATCGCGGAGGGCGATTTTCCAAGCTGGACCCTCAAATGGCAGATCATGCCATTCGAGGATGCCAAGACCTATCGCATCAATCCGTTCGATCTGACCAAAACCTGGCCGCATGAGGATTATCCGTTGATGGAAGTCGGCACGCTGACCCTCAATCGCAATCCGACCGACTGGCATATGGAAATCGAGCAATTGGCGTTTGAGCCGAACAATATGGTGCCGGGCATTGGCCTGTCACCGGACAAGATGCTCCTCGCCCGCGGTTTTTCCTATGCCGATGCGCACCGGGCGCGGCTGGGAACCAATTACAAACAGATCCCGGTCAATAAGCCGGTTAATGAAGTGCACTCTTATGCGCGCGGCGGCCAAATGCAGGTCGAGAAGCGTGAAGACCCTGTCTACGCTCCCAATTCCTATGGCGGACCGGCGGCTCAGACGAAGATCGGCAATGAGGCCACGTGGGCGGCTGATGGCGATATGGTGCGTGCAGCTTACACCTTGCGCGAGGACGACGACGATTGGAGCCAGGCGCGCGCCCTTGTGATGGAGGTCATGGATGACGAGCAACAGACACGCTTCGTCTCAAACGTCTCTGGCCACCTTGCCGATGGCGTAAGTGAGCCGGTTCTGAAACGCGCTTTTGAATATTGGCGCAATGTCGATCAAAGCATTGGTGACCGCATCGAAAAAGCGGTTCGCGACCAGATTGGCGGCGAATCCAATGCTCCCGGTATGATGTCAGCGAAATCGATCACAACGCGCGAAGATGTACCAATGCCAGGCGAGCTCGATGCGCACGCCGAAGCGGCGGAGTGAAACGAGACGTAGCGACGCTTTGCACAGTCTAACAACTGGCACACAAAAAGCCCCCGATGGCACGTCCATCGGGGGCTTTTTCATGCGTCAGAACGCCCGGCGGCAGGCGCGCATGATTGAGGTGTTGCCATTGGCGGAGGCGCATTTCTTCAACACCGATTGCGCGCGGCAGGCCAACATATCGCCTTCGTCGCAAAGCATCCCGGCGACGTGCGCGGCTGAGGAATACCGTCCCTCGCTCGCACGTTGCAAAACGCTATGCTCCACGGTTTCGGGCTTGCAATAGGCCGCTTCATCAGCCTTGAAACACAATTGCGCATCGAGCCATTCCGCCTCGCCTTTGGAGCTCGCGACGACCTGACCATCGCGGTACATATCGGAAAGCGTGCGACACGAAGCGGTCAAAGCGCCTTCATAACAAGCGCGCGTATAAAACTTGGCAGCGCTTTCATAGTCGGGCGAAGGCATACCAGACCCGCGATAGGCAGCGGTCCCTGCATTGTTACACGCCTGAATATCGGGGTCATTGTCACGCAAGCAAAGCGGTCCCAAAAGCTCAATCGCGCGGCGCCCATCCGTGCGACCGGCCCGCCCGTTGATCAGCCATGATCCAAGGTTATAGCAAGCATCGTTGCTTTTAAGCTCGCACGCTTTTTCCATCCACGGAACCGCAGCGAGAGTACTCTTGGTGCGGCCAAACTTGCCTTCGTTCTCGATAATGCCGCGGTTGAAACACGAATCTTTCTGGTTGAGCGCACAGCCACGCTCATAAAAAGACGCGATATAATCGAACGCCGAAGGATCATTGCGATCAGCGAGGCGCTCTCTTGTGCGGGCTGCTCTAAAACAGCTTATCGCATCCTGCCCGTCGCATCCACGAGCGTAAAAGGCTTGGGCGCGCCGGGGGCTTTTCTCGGCCCCCTCTCCTGCTGCGATCATGTCGCCAGCAATCCGGCAATGGTGCGCGCGACCAAGTTCGCATCCCTTGAAGCGAAATTCGAGTGCGCGGGCGAAATCTTGCGGGAGTACGCTGTCGCCATTGTAATAAGCAGCAGCGATGGCCGCACATGATGACGCAGTCCCTTGCGCGCAGGTGCGTTGGAACAGCGGCATGGCCTCAGCCCGGTCCTGAGGCGTCCCGACACCGGAATTGAGGTTGTACGCCAAAGCATTGCACCCGCGCTGGCTACCAAGATCGCAGGACATGCGCGACCAGCGATAGGCTTGGCGCGGATCAGTGGGCAGTCCGCCCAATCCGCGTTTGTAAGCAAAGCTCAATACCCACGCAGCCTCTGGATCATCACCTTCAGCCGCCCTGCGGACTTCGGCGATACTGTGCTTTTGCAGCACGCGGCGCGTCAAATCGCCGGTCGAGGTGGCTTGCAAATCGCTTTCACTGAAACTGCGCCATTCAGGCGTGTTGGATTGAGCGAACGTTGGCAAAGACGCGCTAATGCCAACTCCAATCATGGCCGTCAGGGCCGCGATTTTGAGTTTCATCTTCATGGGGTAGAGTTCCTGTGTTCTTGCTTTTGATGACATGGAAAAGACATACGATTCCTCGCCTTGCGTCAAACGGCCAGATTGAATTGGGATTAAAGCCAACCTGCCCCCTTTAGCTCGCTCACCTGAGCGCGCGCGACTGGCGCTTCGAGGCCGCCGGGCAGGACCAGTCGCACATTGCGCCCTTCGCGCCGCACATCTTCAACCGCGAGACGCGCAACCCACCAGCTGCGATGGACCTGCCGGCCCTCGATCTCGCTCACATGGACCATCGCATCGCGCAGCCGCATCAGGACAAGCTCTGAACCGAGCGCCGTGTGGACGCGCACATAGTGGTCCTCCATCTCAAGAGCGATAATATCGCTGCCCAAGGCGGGAGGAAGCGCATCGAGGAGAGGGTTCGCCCTCACTGCGGCACTGGCGTCTGGAGCGCGTGGTTCGGGCGCCTCACTTGCCCCTTTCCGCGTGGGCATGGACGTTGCGTGCGCGCCTTTCTGGCTGAAGCCAAGCAGGTTGAAAATAAAGGTGACCGCGCCGCCCACGATCAGGACGTAGAAATAGCTGGTCAGCGCAATATCAAGACCGGGCCAGCGAAACGGATCGTGCAGATTTCCAAGCGCGAGAACCGCCACGGTCATCGGTAGGGAAGCGAGCAAAACCCCCGCCAGCCAAAGCCCAATGCGCGGCAAATGCAACTCGCGCTCACCCCAATCGACGAGCTTCTCGACCGGGCGATAGCACGCATAGCCGACATAAGCGAAAGCCAGCCAGCTTACGAGACGCACGCCAAGCGATTGATCGATCGTCCCAAACGGGCCCAACACGCCAAGGAACAGGCCGATCACAGTCATGACCGCAAGATCAGTCAGCAGCCCGCGCACAAAAGCTGCTTTGCGCGAAAGCTCTTGTGGCTGTGCCATATTGCCGGACGTGCTCGTCATGGTGAGCGGCAAAATGCCTGCCCGTTCGCGCTTCGTAAAGTGGCAAGGCGCGAAAATTCCCTGATGTTCGTGCCATTTCGCGCACATCCGCTCCCAGATGCGCAATGCGTGTTGCTGGCGAATGGGCATCGGCCAGTTTGGGTTTCAACACAGACCCATGAAGGAAACCAAGCCATGACCACTGCAACTTTTCCAAACCCGATCCAAGCCTTCCAGCGCCTCAACCAGCCATCAGGCGTGATGCAATTGGGAGCCATAACAAGGGCGCTTGTGCTTTTGTCTGGCGTGACCATGACAGCCCTTTGCGTGTTTGCGATTGTCCGCGCACTGCTTGGGCTTACCGGCGACCTGCCGCATCTCACTAATGCAGCGGTGATGTTCCATGTCACAACCGTCATTCCATGCGTGCCGCTTGGCTTGTATCTGCTGCTCGCGCGCAAAGGCGATGCGATGCACAAGGCGCTGGGCAAGCTCTGGATTGCCTTGATGGTTATGACCGCAACCTCCACCCTCTTCATTCACGAGGGGATGGCCCTTTCGTGGATACACATCTTTGTACCGCTAACCTATCGCGCTTCATGGATCATCGTCAGCAGCGCGCGCAAAGGCGACATCAAACGCCACAAGGCCGAGATTGTCAGCCTGTTTCTAACCGCGCTGATGATCCCCGGCATCTTCGCAATCGCGCTGCCGGGTCGTTTGATGAATGTGATGCTGATGGGGTGAGGCCACAGTGTTCAGCCAGACCGCTTCAACACCAGATAAAGCGCGCCCTCTCCGCCATGGCGGATGTGGGCGCGCCTGACTGCCGCGATGGAATCGGCGTGGCGGCTAACCGCCAGCCAATCGAGCAGCTTTGCCCGGATGGCGCCGCGTTTACTCGCCCGATCAGCAGGATCAACCCGGCGCTCCCTGCCCGCCACCACCAACACCACCCGCGCGCCCATCATGCGCGCCTGATCAAGGCCCGACATGATCCGGTCATAAGCCCGGTCGAGATTGTGGTCGTGCAGATCGAGTGTGTAGTCAGGCGTGATCTGACCTGATTTCAGCTTGCGGTTCCAGCTGCCATCGAGCTGACTTGAGGCCATTGCACGTCTTGCAGGTGCCGGGGAATTTGCGCGCTTCAGCGGGCGTGTGGCAACAGGTTTTGGCTTGGGAGCGGGCTTGGGTGCAGGCGCGGCAGGCGATTGCGCCACTTCCTTCACCAAAGGCGCCTTCTTCCCCGGCACCGTTTTACCGGGAAGGGGCGTAACGCTCGATGCGAGGCGGGCCCAGGCGCGCTGCTCAGGCTCTGAAAGGCCGCGCGGATAACTCATAGACGCAAACTCATCGACCTGAGTTCAGCCGCGCAACGGTGCCCTTGGGAAGGAACACCAACGCCGTCCCGCGCCCGCTCATGCCGCCTGCAATGCGTCGCGCGTCTTCGCCAGCACCCCAAAAGGTGTCAAAGCGGTTCGCGCCCTTGATCGCGCCGCCTGTATCCTGCGCAATCCAGAGCCCGTCGGCTTCATTGCGGTCAAGATCGAGCCAGACCGGCGCACCCAGCGGGACAAATGCAGGGTCCGCCGCAACCGACGCCTCGCGCCGCACTGGCACACCCAATGCGCCAAGCGGGCCATCGCCCTTTAGCTCGCGAAAGAAAATCCAGCTTTTGTTCTCGCGCATGAGCGCGCGTCCCTCGCGCGGGTTTTCGCGGATATAAGCCATGATCCCTTGCATCGATCCGGAATATTGCCCCGGTCCATCGCCAAGCAGGCCACGCTCGCGCATCAACCCGCCAATCCCGGTGTATCCACGCCCGTTTTGCCCCGCATAACCGATGCGGATAATCTCACCTTCAGGAGTGCGGATGCGGCCCGACCCCTGGATTTGCAGGAAGAAAAACTCCACCGGATCAGCGGCATAAGCGATGACCGGAACCCGTCCTTCCAGCGCGCCATCTTCGATCTCTGCGCGTTCATAGTAAGGCACAAAATCGCCATTGGGCAATTCACGTCCCAATGGCGCGCGCCCGGTGCGTTCTGATAGCGGAGTGCTCGATGGCCAGCCGCGCTTAAGGTCGCTCGGCATGGCGTAAACTGGGACATATCCGGGGCGAGGTGTACGCGATCCAGCGATTTCCGGCTCGAAATAGCCGGTTGCAAAGGCTTTCCCATCTCCGATGCGAGCGGTTTCGAAATAAGTTTGGAAAAAGCCAAGGCTGTCGCTCATCGGCCATTGATAGGCCGCCTCACACGCGGGACGCCAATCAGCGCCAAAGGAAAGGCCGCTTTTGTCTTCGCGCCGTAGCAGCTGCGGACAGCTTTCGATAAAACCTGCCAACGCCGTGCCGGCATCGCGCGCGCTGATACCCAATTGACCGACACTAGGGCCGCGCACAACGCCTGCAAAAGCCGCGCTCGACGCCGTTATTATAGGGGGCGGAGTGCTGACAGCAGGGCGCGGGGCGTTCGCTTCGGGCACGAGGCGAAAGCAGCCCGAAAGAAGCACTACAGATGCAAGCGCAAACAGCGCAGCTTTCACGGAATTTGAGTTGTGAGACGGCCTGTCAGGACCAGTAAGCCAAATTGTATCACCCGGCTTTATCGCGCCGACACCCAATAACCCTGAGCGCAGCCCCCGCACCGTTAAGGCCCTCAGCCCTGATCGGTTTCGTCGAGAACCCAGTTTGGATCGCGCGACGACACATCCCGGCTAAAGGTCCAGATGTCGCGGCTTTCAATGGCGTCATCGAGGCTTCCTGCAACAACATTGCCATCCTTGTCGCGGGTGACAGCGGCGATGTCTGCCACAAACAAAACCGCAATCCGCGCAACTTTGGAGAATTTCGCAGTCTCAAGCGTTGCCGAATGGACGCGGGTTTCTTCGATGCGCACCAGCTTGTTATCGAGCGTGAGCCCTTCGGCCTCGCGCTCGTCAATAGCCGCAGCAAACCCTGCGTAAACGTCGTCATCGCACAGATCACGAAGCGTGTCCTTATCGCCTTTCCAGAATGCTTCGAGGATCATCTCATATGCGCCGCGCGCACCTTCGACAAAGGCACCCAATTCAAACGAGCGGTCTGCTGCCATAATGTCGCGAACGCCGCGCTCTGTCGCAGGCTGAACCCCTTCGAGTTCCACCGGACGCGGCTGCGATGCCTGCGCTGCACCCATCGCAGCAGGGGCCTTGTGCTGAGCATTTTCGCTCGGCTCGAAACGCTGTGGGATCGATTCCTCTTCGTGTTCTGCCCGGCGCCCAAGCACCGAATAGAGGCGCAGCCCCAAAAAGGCGGCGATCATGGCGAGGATGACGATTTCTAGAATCACGTTAGTTCCTTGTTTGACCGAATCTGGCGTTGGCCTTTGCAAACAACCCTATCAGTAGTGACTGAATTGAATGTGTATGCCAACACAAGATACGACCCGCATTGGCGCAAGATGCGCCGGAGAGGTCAGCTTGTTTGTCATACATAGGTATAAAATTCAATTCGCCAACGCCCTGTCGCCTTGCGATGAGTGCAATTTCGGCTGCAAAATACCACATCTCATCACTAAGCCAGGCGGTTGCCTGACGTGTTAGAGCCCATTGCCTGTCAGCGTGGCCCCTGCTAGGCGCGCTCGTGATTTTTTCGCCTCTCATTGAGGCAGGGTTCAGACATTCAATCGAAAGACGCACAAGACCATGGCCGAAGAAGGCGCAAATCCAGGTGACGTACTCACCAACCTCGACAACGCTGCTGCAGGGGACGCTGATAAGCAGCCCGCTGCCGGGATCATCACGCAATATGTAAAAGACCTTTCGGTCGAAAACCCCAATGCGCCTGATGTCTATCAATGGACAGAACAGCCTCAGGTAGACGTTCAGTTCAACATCGGCGCTGATGCCAAAGGCGAGGAAGTCAGCGAAGTTGAGCTTAAGATCAACATTACCGCATCGACTCAGAAAGGCCCCGCTTACATCATTGAGCTTTCTTATTGCGGCCTTGTTGGCATTCGCAATGTGCCCGATGATCAGGCGCACGCTTTCATGTTTGCTGAAACTCCGCGCATTCTCTTCCCGTTTGCCCGCCGCGTGATCGCAGATGCGGTGCGCGATGCAGGTTTTCCGCCGCTGATGGTTGAGCCAATTGATTTCAACGGCCTTTACATCCAGCAATTGCAAGCCAAGCGCGCACAAGAAGGCAATGTGACGACGCCGGCACCGGGCGCTGGCGCGTAAGGCCTTGCTTCGCTGGCCGGTGACCGCATAGCTTTGCGCCCATGAGCCTGCTCAAAAACGTCGGCACCATTGGGTCTTTGACCATGGTCAGCCGCATCGCCGGGATGGCGCGCGAGATGATTTTCGCGCGCGTTCTTGGCGCAAATGCTGTGACCGATGCGTGGTTTCAGGCTTTTATCATCCCCAACGTTTTTCGCCGCCTGTTCGCAGAAGGCGCGTTTTCGGCAGCCTTTGTGCCGATGTTTTCGAAGCGTCTGAACGGCAAAGACGACCCGGACGAAGGTTTGGAGGAAGCAAAAAGCTTCAGCAACGATGTGCTGAGCGTCTTTCTGCCCGTGCTGATCGCTCTGGTCGCCGTGTTCGAAATTGCGATGCCGGGTGTTATCTGGCTCCTTTCTGAGAAGCCGATTGATCCCGATACTTATCCGCTCGCGGTCGATTTTGCGCGGATCATGTTCCCCTACATCATCCTGGTGAGCTTGGTGACGCTCTTCACAGGGATGCTCAATTCCGTGTCGCGCTTTGCGCCCGGCGCCGCCTTTCCGATACTTCTCAATATCGTTTTGATCGCCGCGCTTTTGGCTGGCGAATGGTTTGCGCAAACGAGCGGAGCAAGCGTCGAGCAGGTCGCTTACGGCATTGCATGGGCGGTGACAGGCGCAGGGGTGATGCAGCTCGCATGGCTCTATTATTGGACACGGGTTGAGGGGTTCCGGCCAAAGCTTTTGTGGCCGCGCATCACGCCTGAGGTGAAGCGCCTGTCGATCATCGCCCTGCCCGCAGCGATTGGGGGCGGCGCCTATCAGATCAACACTCTGGTACAGCTCTATTTCCTCAACCAGCTTGAGGATGGATCGGTCAGCTATATGAACTACGCCGACCGCCTCAACCAATTGCCGCTTGGCATTATCGGTATCGCGCTTTCGACCGCAATCCTGCCGACGCTCTCAAAGTTTGTGGGAGGCGACAACAAGGAAGGCGCGGACCGCATCCAGTCCGACGCGATTGAGCTTGCCATGCTGCTCACCATACCTGCCGCTGTGGCGCTGGCGATCTGCGCCGAAGCTTTCGTCACCATGATCTTTGCAGGCGGACGCTTTGATCTGGCCGATGCTGCGGTGACAGGCAATGTGCTGGCGACGCTCGTTCTGGGGCTTCCTGCTTATGTGCTTGTGAAAGTGCTGGTGCCCAATTTCTACGCCCGCGCCGATACGCGCACGCCCGTGGTCGCAGCGTTCATATCGCTGGCTGTGTTTATCGCAGCGACCCTGCTCTTCCTTGATGATTACGGAGTGATAGGCGTTGCCTTTGCCAGCGTCGTTGGTGCGTGGATCAATGTCGGCTTCCTGCTGATCGTCCTTGCAAACCGGGGGCATTATCGCATTCCCGGCGTTCTGTTGCTGCGCATCGCCAGACAAGCCATCGCCGCAGCTGCAATGGGCGCTGCGCTTTATTATGCGAACGGCGTACTCACCGATTGGTATTCCGCCGGGGTCTTTGCGCGGTTAGCCGCGCTTGGCGTGTTGGTTGGCGCTGCTGGGATCGTTTACTTCGGCCTTGCATTTGCCCTTGGCGCGATTGATAGGGCGCGCATCACCGCACTTACGAAAAAGAAGGCCATCTAAACCATGCGTGTCGTCTCTGGCATTCAACCCACCGGAAAACCGCACCTTGGCAATTATCTGGGCGCCATCGTCAATTATGTGAAATTGCAGGACGAGGCGCAGGCAGCGGGCGGGGAGTGTTTTATCTTCCTTGCCGACCTTCACGCGCTTTCGATGCCGCATGATCCGGCAGAGTTGACGCAAAACACCCGCGAGATGGTCGCGACATTGGTTGCGTGCGGGGTAGACCCGGCGAAGACCGTGCTTTTCAACCAAGCCCAGGTGCCAGCGCACGCAGAGCTCCAATGGCTCCTCAATGGCACAGCGCGCATGGGGTGGCTCAACCGCATGACGCAGTGGAAGGACAAGGCGGGTAAGAACCGCGAGGGGCAATCCATCGCGCTCTTCACTTACCCCGTGCTGCAAGCCGCCGACGTGCTTCTTTATCAGGCAACACACGTCCCCGTGGGTGAGGATCAGAAACAGCATCTGGAATTGGCCCGCGACATCGCGCAGAAATTCAACAATGATTTCTGCCCCGAAGACGCGCCGCTCTTCACTCTGCCAGAACCCTATATCCCGCCAGCGGCTGCACGCATTATGTCCTTGCGCGATGGCACAGCCAAGATGAGCAAGTCCGACCCGTCCGATATGAGCCGTATTTCACTCACCGATGATCCTGACACGGTGATGAAAAAGGTGAAAAAGGCGAAGACCGATCCAGAGCCCCTGCCATCGGAAGAGGCAGGGCTTGAGGATCGCCCCGAAGCGAAGAACCTTGTGGGCATTTACGCAGCGCTGGCCGGCAAAACTTCGGCTGAAGTGTTGAGCGAGCACGGCGGGCAAGGGTTCGGCGCGTTCAAACCGGCGCTGGGCGAAGTGTTGGTGGAGACGCTTCGCCCCATCAATGCGCGCTTCATGGAATTAAAAGACGATCAGGAGGCGCTCGATGCCATTCTTGCGCGCGGCGCAGCGCAAGCGCGCGAGCGTGGCATCCCGACATTGAACGCAACCTACAAGGCGTTGGGCCTTGTGCGGGGATAAGGTGCGCGGCTAACTCGGCGTACGCGCCTAATCCAGCCCACCTTCAAGAGTTCACGTTCAAATCCGGTTCAGCCCGCATCGCTATTTTCGTGCGCGTAAACAGCTGACCTGCGAGATAAGGGGTTCCATCGTTCAGAGTGCATCTGAGCGAAAGCGCGAGGGCAAAGCAAGAGATCAGCATTTTATGGACTGATAGCCGTTGGGCCATGGGTGAATGCGCCCTTCCCACTGGCGATTTTGTGAAGGATATGGCATGATCCATTCTGATATGACCTCTGGCACCACAAACACGCGATCATCGTTCGCGACCCGGCTTTTGCGTCCTGCTGCCAAACTTGGCCTCGCAGGCGCTCTCGCGCTTGGCCTTGCGGCGTGTTCGACCAATACGTTCAAGGCCGATGTTTCGCGCTTTCAGGCCGAGCTTCCTGCGCCACAAGGGCAAACATTCGCGGTTGTCGCCGATGATCCGGCGCTCGCTGGGGGCCTTGAATTTTCGCTCTACGCTGACCTCGTCGCTGAAGAAATGGCCAAGCTTGGCTATGTTGAGGCTGAGCCAGAGGCGGCAACCATGCTCGTGCGGTTCGACTATGGCGTCGACAATGGGCGCGAACGTGTGCGCACCACCAACACCGGCTTTGGCCACTTTGGCCCGTGGGGCCGCTTTGGTGGCTTCGGCTTTAATCGCGGCTATGCCTTTGGCTTTTACGATCCATGGCTCGCCGGACCAGAAGTGCGCAGCTACACCGTGTACGTAAGCGACATTGATCTTAAGATCGACAACGCCGTCACCGGCGAACGACTGTTCGAAGGCCAAGCGCAGGCTGCCTCGCGCTCCAACCGCTTGCAGCATCTTGTCCCCAATCTGGTCGATGCAATCTTCACCGACTTCCCCGGCAACTCTGGAGAAGTCCTGCGCATCACTATTCGCGACGATGGGAAAAGCGTAAAACCAGCCAAGTGATGAGCGTTCTTGATACCTACCCGTGGACGGGACGGAAAGGCGGCGGAAGGGATCAGCGCCGCCTTTTTGATTCAACGCCCCCTGATCTCGCATATCAAACCCGGTTCAAAGTTTCATGAACAGCCTTCGTCTCGCTCTTACTGTTTGCACCGCAAGCATGGTGGCGGTGATTGGCGCATCCAGTCCGGCGAGCGCTTTGCAAAGAGGCGCGCAAGTTGACGCGCAGCGAAGCACAGAGGTTTTCGTTGATCTTGGCAGGTGGGTCATCTTGCAGAACGAGGCGCAGCGCAGTTGCGAGCTTCGGCTTAACGATGGCGGACCACATATCCTGCGCTATCAGATGAAGGATGGCCAAGGTGCCACTCTCTCGCTTGAGCCGCGTTCAGGTCGATATTTCGGGGGCATGATCGGCAATGTCGAATGGGCGTTTGATGAGGCACGCTTTGCCGGGTTTGGCTCTGGCGGCGGTTTTTCCCTTGGCGCGAGCTCGCGCGATGTTGTCGCTGGCTTTCGCGCAGCCAGAGTGCTGAGCGTCAGCCAGGGCGGGCAACCAATTGCGCGCATTGACTTAACCACCAGTTCGGCAGGCTATCGCCTCCTTGAACAATGCGCCGAGCAATGGCGGTATATCCCGTGGTATCAGCGCGAAGCGTATGCGCAGTACCGCGAATTGCCCGAAGCAGCGCCATCACGGCGTGGCAGGATGATCGCTGGCCCATCACGGCCCGAACCACGTTCCGGTTCGGCTGGAAACGTGCGCGGGCGGCCCGGCGGTGTTGCCCCGCCGCTCCGGCCAGCGACTGATGCGCGCCCGATCAATTCATCCGACTGGATCAGGGCGGATGACCGGCTCCCATGGCCCTCGCGCGGTTTTGCCCCCGGTCAAGGCGTGCTGCGCTATACCCTTCTCGTCAACGAAAACGGGCGCGCGGAAGATTGCGATGTCGAAGACAGCACGGGTTCGCGCAAATTGGACCGTCGTGCGTGCAAATTGCTCGAAGAGCGCGCCCGCTTCGAGCCGGCGCGCACGGCCACCGGCCAAGCGGTCAAGGCACGCTACACCTCTACCGTCAAATTTGCCGGGGATTAGGCCCGGCTAAAGCTCTTTATGACCGCCGGTTGAGCCAAAGCCGCCATCGCCGCGGGTCGTGTCGTCGAGCTCGTCAACTTCTTCCCAGACGCCTTGCGTGACAGGGGCTACGATAAGTTGCGCCACGCGGTCGCCGCGCTCGATCTTAAACTCGTGGGTTCCATGATTGATCATGAGCACTTTAAGCTCGCCGCGATAATCGCTGTCGATTGTGCCTGGCGTATTGGGCACAGTTACGCCGTGCTTGAACGCAAGGCCAGAGCGCGGGCGAACCTGTATCTCATAGCCTTCGGGGATCGCCACGCTGAGCCCGGTCGGCACTGCTTTACGGTCCCCTGGCGCAATCGACATATCTTCGGATGCCACCACATCCATGCCCGCAGCGCCATCGGTCGCATAAGCCGGCAGGGGAAGGTCGACGCCCGTTGGCAGGCGCTTCACTTTGATTTGCACTTTATTGGTCACGGCGAGTATCAGCCCTTTGCTGCCAAAGCATCAGCCATACGGTTCACCAGCGCCATTGCAACCTCGCCCTTGGGCATTTGATCGAGGCTTTCCACGCCCTCGCTCGTGATGATGTGCACGGCGTTGTTATCTCCGCCCATCACATCGCCTGATACGTCATTGGCGACAATCCAGTCGGCGGCCTTGCGTTTGCGCTTTTGCTTGGCGTGGTCGATCACCGCATCGGTTTCAGCAGCAAAACCCACGACCAATGCCGGGCGGTTGGTGCCAGCCGCAACATTGGTCAAGATGTCCGGGTTTTCGGTCAGCATCAAAGCAGGCGGGGCAGAGCCGCGCTTCTTGATCTTTTCGTCGCGATATTCCTTAGGCCGCCAATCGGCGACCGCGGCCACCATTACGGCGACATCTGCGGGAAGTGCACGTTTGACCGCAGATGACATTTCCTCCGCGCTTTCAACATCAATCCGCTTTACCCCGGCAGGCGTTTTGAGGAACACAGGGCCCGCCACCAGAGTGACATTTGCGCCCAAAGCAGCGGCGGCAGCAGCAATGGCAAAGCCTTGCTTTCCGCTTGAGCGATTGGCGATGTAGCGCACCGGATCAATCGATTCCCACGTCGGACCGGCAGTGACAAGCACATGGCGACCCGCGAGCGGTTGATGCGCTGCGTCCGCAACGATCCCGGCGATCTCTTCTTCATCCGCGGCAATCGCTTCCATTGATGCGGGTGCAGCAGCCTTCGCTGTGACTTTGGTATCCTCGCGCGCTTCGACAAGGTCGGATGCCTTGTCGGAAAGGCCCTCTTCTGCGGCGTCAGGCGCAAGGCGGCGCTCATCAACCTCGTGATTGATCGCATCCTGATCGACCGGAGGCGCGGCCTTGCCTGCCCCCTTCTTCGCAAGCGGGGAGCCTGCGAGGTTTGGATCAAACTCGATCTCTTCTTCGGGAAGTTCTTGCAGAAACTCTTCTGGCACCTCGGCTTCGCCAAGAGCGTGGAGTTCCGCCTCAATCTCTTCGGCACTGCGTTTTTCAGTAGAGCGCGGGATAATGCGTGAAAGCAATCCGCTGAGCCCACCAGACGATGCTGCTTCGCTTTCATCCTCAGGCTCAAGCGCTTCGACTTCGGCAGGCGGCAGCGTCGTCGCGGGCGCAGGCGCCTCTTCCTCGACCTCAATCCCAAAGTGCTCAGCAATCGCGCGCCAGATTGCAGGGGGCTCGGGCAGGCGGCCATAGCCAAATTCACCGCACGCCATCATCCCTTCGTCGGGGTGGAGCACATGAACGCCATTGTCGCGCAATGTCGCAACATTGCGCACGGTGGAGGCGTGCTCCCACATCTTCACGTTCATCGCAGGCACCGCCAAGACGGGCTTGTTCGTGGCCAGCAGCAATGTGGTCGCAAGGTCATCGGCAACCCCTGCCGCCATCTTCGCCATGAGGTCAGCCGTCGCCGGGCAAACGACCACAAGATCTGCCTCGCGCGACAGTTCGATGTGGCCCATCTCCACCTCATTCTTGAGGTCGAAGAGCGAGGTGTAAACTTGGGATTCGGACAGGGCCGCAAGTGACATGGGCGTTACGAACTGCTGCCCGCCTTTGGTCACAACCGGAGTGACCGATCCCCCGCCCTTGCGGATGAGGCGCACCAGCTCAAGCGATTTGTAAGCCGCAATACCGCCGCCCACCACGAGGAGAATCTTGGGTTCCTTGACGCTCACAGCTTGTCCATCGTCCTCAAAATGTAGGTTTTCTACACCCATCTAACCACCTCAGTGCTGATAGCCAAGTATCCGGGTCAAGTATCCGGGCCAACTCTGCGGCCCAACTCTGCGGGCCAGCCTTGCGCTGCGATGATTAAGATTGCACTTATGTCCTTGCCCCCTGCGATTAAGCGACAAAACTGCGATCAAGCGAGAAAACAATGGGTGCAAGGGGCGCTGAGAGGGGATTTACGACATGAAATTGGCACTCAAAGTGATTTTGAGTTTCGGTGGGCTTTTGCTGGTCTTTATAGGCTTTGGCTTTCTCACCGATCCGGTGGCCTCAGGCGCGGACTTCGGGCTCGCCGTCGAAGGCGCGCATGGCCTTACCTCGGTGCGCGGCGATATGACTTCGTTCTTCACGGTTAGCGGGGCGTGTTTGCTTTGGGGCGCATGGGGTGAAAGGCGCGATCCTTTGATCATTGGCGGCGCGCTGATGCTTGTGGTGCTGCTCGTGCGGGTAATCTCGCTGTTTGAATATGGCACCTTTGACGGGTTCGAGACGCCTATGGTGTTTGAAGGAATAGTGGGCACGCTCGGCCTGATTGCGGCAAGAATCCTGCCGGCGAGGGATTGAGCGCGCGGGCTAAATGAGCCCGGCCACGCTTGCGCCCCAAACAGCGCCAGCACCAACCAGCCCTGCGACGAAATAGCCGAGCCAGCCGCCGCTCTGTCTGGATGCGTCCTTGTCGCCGATACGTCCCATGAGCTTGACCTCTGGCAAGGGAGGCGCTTCGGGCGCGCCGCCTTTGGGTGGGAAGCGGTCTTCGATACGGCGGATAAGGTCGGGCAGACGAAGGAAGGTTTGCGCGTCCTCTTTCAGGCGCTCTGCCACTGCCGCCTCCGGTCCCAGCTCATCGCGGATCCACGAACGCACATAAGGCGCGGCGGTATCCCACATATTGATGTCGGGATTAAGCTGTGTTGCGATGCCTTCGACCATCACCATGGTTTTCTGCAAGAGCAAAAGGTGCGGCTGGGTCTGCATATCGAAATCACGGGTGATCGCGAACAGGCCATCGAGCATCTGACCAACTGAGAGCTCTTTTACAGGCTTGCCACGCATGGGTTCGCCCACTGCGCGAAGGGCGGTCGCAAACTCGCCTACCGAATGATAGCTTGGCACATATTGCGCCTCGAAATGAATTTCCGCGACGCGTTTGTAATTGCCAGTGGTCAGGCCGTAGAGAATTTCAGCGAGCCATTGCCGCGCGCGCCGGTCGATCCGGCCCATAATGCCAAAATCAATCGCAACGATGGTGCCATCGTCCTGCACGAACAGGTTCCCTTGGTGCATATCGGCGTGGAAGAAACCAGCGCTGATCGCTTGGGTCAGGAAGCTGATCACGAGACGCTGGGACAATTGTTCGAGATCATGGCCAGCAGCGATCAATTCATCACGGCGCGAGATTTTGATCCCGTCAACCCATTCAACCGTCATCACCCGCCCATTGGTCCGGTCCCAGTCAATCGCCGGGATGCGATAGCCATCAACCCCGCGCATATCCTCAGCCAGTTCCGATGCTGAGGCCGCTTCACGGCGCAGGTCGAGTTCAGAATTGGTCCACCGTTTGAAATTGGCAATCGTCAAACGCGGGCGAAGGCGCTGTGCCTCGCCTCCCATCGCCTCTACGTGAGCTGCGGCCCATTCATAGGTTTGAATGTCCTTGGCAAATTTCTCACGGATACCGGGGCGAAGGACTTTGATCGCGACCTTTCGCCCGTCAGTGGTCACACCTTTATGCACCTGAGCAATTGATGCAGCGCCCACCGGGTCTGGATCAATCTCGGAAAACAGCGCTTCCAAAGGCTGGCCAAAGGAGCTTTCAATCGATTCGCGGATAAGCGCAAAATCGACCGGCGGCAGATTGTCCTGAAGCTGCAAAAGATTGTGCGCGGCCTCTTCGCCCACGAGATCGGGACGGGTCGCGAGCGATTGCCCCAATTTGATCGCCGCAGGGCCAATTGCGCGGAAAGCGCCAGCGTAATCACGCTCCCCCTTTTTGGAGGTGAACGTCGCAAGTCGCGCGATCTTTGCCAAAGTCTTGACTGGCGCTGGCGCGTTAGGGTCTTCCTCAATCCCGACAAGCGCACGGCGGCGCGCAAGGGTGATGCCCCATCTTGCAAGACGGAAAAGGTGCGTTGCTGGTTTGGTCATTGGGCTGGGCGGTTCACTTGAACTTAGACCTTCCACCCCGAATGGATGGCAACCGCGCCGCCCAGAATGATCTCGGCCTTGGTGTTCACAAAGCCCGCCTCGCGGATCATCGCCTCGAATTCAGGCGCGCGGGGGAATTTGCGGATACTTTCCGCCAGATAGCGATAGCTCTCTGTATCGCCTGCAATCACCTGCCCCATGCGCGGCATGATATTCATCGAATAAAAGTCGTAGATTTCGCGGAAGCCCGACCAGTCAGTGACCGAAAACTCCATACAGTAAAAGCGGCCACCGGGGCGAAGAACGCGCAGCGCTTCCTTCAAGGCCTTGTCCTTATGGGTCACGTTCCGGATGCCAAAGACAATGGTGTAGGCGTCAAATGTGTTCGCCGGGAAAGTAACCTCTTCTGCATTTTGTCGAGAGAAAACCAAGCTGCCTGCGCCCGGAGCCTCGCTGCGCTCCATCGCGCGCTCTGCGCCTACGTCGAGCATTTCCTGATTGATATCGGCAACCGTCACATTCGCGCCGCGATCGGCCATGCGAAAGGCAATGTCGCCCGTGCCGCCTGCCATGTCGAGGATGTTTTCGCCCGCTTGCGGCTTCACGCGTTTGACAAAACGATCCTTCCAGCCGCGGTGCATCCCGAAACTCATCGCATCGTTCATGATGTCGTATTTCTTGGCGACGGACGAGAAAACCTGCCCCACACGGCGGGTCTTTTCCTCTGGGGTTACATTTTCATAGCCGAACGAGACGGTTTCAGATGTGCTTTCACTCATACCGGGAGCCTTAGAGGGAATTGCGGGGCACGCAAAGGGTGATTAGGGACGTCTTTCATGCGTGCGGTCAGCCCATCCGGACTGACCTTGGGCCGAGCCACCCACGCCCTTCCACCCTTCCACCCGGATTATCACTCCGGAGTACGATCCGGGTGGAAGGGTGGAAGGGCGTGGGTGGCTCGGCGCGAGCGTTAGCGAGCCCAAACAAACAATGCCTGAATTACCTGAAGTCGAAACAACTGTCAGAGGACTTGCAAAGTTCCTTGATGGCGCGCGGATTGAGCGGGTGGTGCTCAACCGTCCCGATTTGCGCCGTCCTTTCCCCGAGGATTTGGTGCAGGTGATGACCGGCGCAACCATCACCAGCCTCTCGCGCAGGGCGAAATACGGCCTTTTCCATCTCGACCGCGAGCAGTCGGTGATCTTCCATCTTGGTATGAGCGGGCGCTGGCGGATTGATCCAGAGGAACCCGACAAGCATGACCATATGGTGTTGGAAACCGCGCACAACCGCTTTGCCTTGTGCGACCCTAGGCGATTCGGTTCTGTTGATATGGTGGCGAGCCATGCGCTCGATCAATGGGGCCCGTTTGCCGCTCTGGGACCGGAGCCTTTGGGACCAGAGCTAACGCCCGCCTATTTAAAGGCCGCCCTTAAGGGAAAAACCCAAAGCATAAAGCTGTGCCTGCTTGATCAAAGGATAGTGGCAGGGCTTGGCAATATCTATGTGTGCGAAGCCTTGTGGCGTTCTGGCATTCGGCCAACCAAACAGGGCGGCAAGGTGACGCGGCCCCAGCTGGAACGGCTCGTTCCCGCAATCAAGGACGTGCTCACCGCCTCGATCCGCGACGGGGGCTCTACTTTGAGAGACTATGCCGCCCCGGACGGCGAGCTTGGCTATTTCGCGACGCGTTTTGATGTCTATGGCCGCGAGGGGGAGGTGTGCCACAAGGCGGACGGCGGCACTATCAAGCGGATCGTTCAGGGCGGGCGCAGCACGTGGTATTGCCCGGTCTGCCAGAAGTAGCTGGCCTAAGGCGGTGTGCCCAGTGCCGGGGGTGGGAATTGCGCACCGATACGATAGGCGTTCCCAAAACACTTGCCATTCGCGGCAATTCGCACTAGGTGCGCCGCTTTCCCGGCGAAGAATCGCCGCGCTTTGTATATCCAAAGCATTTTAGATCCAGATTTTCGGCCGCCTGTTAAGGGTAGCCCTCATAAGACGCGAGACAGACAAAATTATGGCAAACACGCCTCAAGCCCGTAAGCGCATCCGTCGCAACAATCGCCGCGCTGAAATCAACACGGCGCGCATGAGCCGCATCCGCAGCTTCGTCAAGAAAGTCGAAACTGCTCTTGAAGCTGGCAATAAAGACGAAGCAGCCGCAGCTCTTAAAGCTGCTCAGCCGGAACTGGCTCGCGGTGTTGCGCGCGGCGTGATGCACAAGAACACGGTCGCGCGCAAAATGTCGCGCCTGTCAAAGCGAGTCGCCGCTCTCTGATTCGCCTCCACGGCCAACTTTAAGGGGTTTCCCTTAGGGTAGCTCTACGTAGTTTGGGCTCAGCAAATTCACTAAGGGTCGCATCGCAAGATGTGGCCCTTTTATTTTGCACCGCACAATTAAAGATGTCCTCTCAAGAACCCGCAGAAACCCTACGATTCGCAGTTTGCCGCGCGGTTAATTCTGCGGAAACCATGAAAAATCAGGCGGTTGAACGTAAGTCTGCGGGGTAGCGGCGAGTCAAGCCGATTTATTTCCGTTTTGTTGCAATAGTTCGCTTGCACAAA